>JAFWWX010000060.1 GCA_017517985.1 Clostridia bacterium
AACGCAGAAAACGCATCTATAATAAGTTTTATATTTGCCATTTCAAGAGCCGTTGTTTCATTTATACCTGAATTATTCTCGCTGGGTACACAAAAGGACAGCTTTGATTATACATTCGCTCCATCACCCGAAAAAGAAACAGCACTTCTCAAGCCCTACATCGAGCTTCTTGCATTTGTTGTAATCTTGATTTTTGGAATGTATTTTGCTTTTGTTTGCGGAAAATATCTTTTAGGACTATATCGTGACAAAAACTTTAAAAATGCACTTTTTGAAAAATACACTTTTTATCTTTCAGAAAATGCAGGTGCGGTAAACCTTAAACGTGTCAGATGTGCTTTGCTTATATTTTTACCCGCAATTCTGCTTCTGTTCAATCAGATACTTGATTTTGTGAATGTAATTCCCAACACACTGTCCTATATATTTCTTATAGCAGGCACGATTTATATGATATGTTCACTTGGTTGTACGAAACTTAAGCCGACACTCCCTGCATATCTGCCGCTTATTGCACTTTCTATATACAACAATATTGTTCAGTATAAGCTTCTTTCCGGAACACGCATTGACTTCCTAAATGACACTATGTTTGTCAGAGAAGTCCCGGAGTACCTTAAAAACACCGGTAACCTTGCAGTACTTTCCATCCCGGTTATCGCCGAATATATTATTCTTGCAGTTTTACTTTTCGTAATTGTGCGCACCTTTTCAAACCTTGAATTTATGCGTGATAAGGACACTGTGAGCATATTTGAAATTCTTTTTGGAGCTTCCGGTATTGTGTATTTTGCAAGCAGTGTTTATGTATATATCGGGCAGTTTATAAGGACTGCTTTCACATATACATCCGGAAGTCTGGATGTATATGTAAAGTACGATACAATTCTTGCTCTTTGTGAATGGGTGAGTCTATTTTCTTTTTTCGCAATGCTTTATTTCGCTTACAAGTATGCCGTAGATATTTTATCCGAAGCAACCACCCGGAAAGAAGAATCCAGACATTAAAATTTACCGCCGGAAAATTTTTCCGGCGGTTTATTCTGAATTTTGATTTATATTAAATATTCTTATTGACTTTTTCCGGAAATGTGATATAATAATATCGTTATTTGCCCTCGTAGTAAAGTGGATATTACAAGTCCCTCCTAAGGATTAGTCGTGGGTTCGATTCCCGCCGGGGGTGCCAAAAAACAGAACGATTTAGATTTCAATCTTGATCGTTCTGTTTGTCATTTTATATTGAATAAAAATTGTGAAAAAAACATCATATAGTTAATTGATTTAACTCGGAATCCAATTCGTAATTTAGAGTTGGATTTTGAATTGATTTTAGCATTGAATGAGTTGAATAAAAAAGTATGAAATCTAAATCGTTCGGTTCTACCAAAAGAATTCCCACCATTAGTTTTTTCTAATGGTGGGAATTTGTTATTCAAATATCTGCTCCATTTTTTCTGCCGCGCTCTTATCTGAACTCTTTAGAAAGTGGCTGTATATATCTGTTGTGGTACTTGTCCTTGCATGGCCTGCTCTGCCTGCGACTGTTACCAGCGGGACGCCTGCGGCAATTTGCTATTATAACAAATCTTAAAAAATGTAAGTCCTCGATTTTATCCATAAAACACTCTTCAATCTTTTCATTTAATTACTTTTCTATGTCAGAATCATACAGAAAACCAAATGACTTCTTAACTACAATCTCAACATTTTTTCCACGAACACCAACGATAATATCGTCAGCAAGTTTTGCAACGATAGAGCGTTCCAGTTCTGCATAAGCGTCTTCTTCTTTTTCTTCAACTGCTGTTTTATAATTAAACAATGACCATGAGTATACATATCCTGTTTCGCAAGCGATTACAGGATCGATATATCCAAAGCCCATATTAAAACCGTAAGAATCATAAAACTCTCCTTCAGGAAGTGGAGGTGGGAGTGTAGAATCAAAAGCGGCAAGAAGCATTGTTTCTGCAACAGCTCTGATTTTACCCATAACGCCTTTTGCTGCGGCATTTTTACCGGATTTTGAAACAGAAATAAGTTCATCTCTTAAATCAATGTTCATATCATCTGCTTTAAGTTCTACGTGAAGTTCGTAGTCATCACCGTCATTTTCTGCCCAGAACTTTCCACTAAAGTTTTCGGGGAATGTCTGCGCATTTAACCATTCTATAAGCTCATAATCCATTCCTATACCCCGAAAAGCATATTGCGGAGCGTGAATATGCAAATCAACCATGCCGGGAATAATGAGCCAGTCTTTTAAATCTCTTAATTCAAGGGCTTTGTATTCTTCAGGAAATTCCTCGAAAACACCTACACATTTTCCATCCTTGCACACAACATATCCCGAAAGTGTCTTTATTTTTGTTTTTGAAATGCTGTAGCAAATGTTTCCTTTTAGGATGAAACTATTCATTTTCACTGTCCTTCCTTACAATTTTCATCATATAAGCACCTTTTTATTTTATATTATCAAAACCGGTATGACAAACCTATGACAAAACATTTTTTTGCAAAAAATGCAACACCTGTATATATAAGTAATTTATAAACTTAAAATTATAAATCACACCGATAAGGAGACCATAAATGTTGTGCTATCCCTTATGCGGCAGTAGGTCTACTCTCCTAAGGATTAGTTATGGATTCTACCCCGTTCGGAAGTGCCAAAAGAATCCTGTCATAAGATGGTTTTTTGTATTATTTAGTATTAACTATTCTGTTATTTGTGCATATAGAGCGTCGACAAACACCTATCGCGTAGTTTTCGTTATACAAAAAGATACCACCTTGCTCACAGAGGAGAGGTGGTATCTAAGAGAAGTATTATTTACTTGTTAGCTTCAATAAACCTTTGCCGTATATCTGTAATTTCTACTTTTGCAGCAGCTTACTGATTATTCGTACTTTGTCCAATCTTTAACTTTTCTAAGAGCAGTCCATTTTTCGTAGATATGATTCTTCATTTCATATTCATGGCTGTTGGTTGCTTCCATAACTGCCAGATAGTACCACGCTGATTTGTCGCTGTTATCAGGCCAGTTAATCGTATCAGCGAGTAAATCATCTGCAGTTTCAGGCACACGATTGAGAACTCTGTTAATCATCGTCATAGCTTCTGCTCTTGTAATAAACCGATCAGGCTTGAATGTTCCGTCTTCATAACCTCTTATCCAGCCATGTGCAGCAGCTTCGTGAATATCGTGCTCTGCCCAGTGTCCTTCAACATCTGTAAAGGTGTCAACCACTTCAAATTCCGAATTGTCAAATCTTGCACAAATTGCTGCAAATTCAGCACGGGTGATAAATTCATCAGGAGCAAAGCTGTCCGTAGCTCTGCCTTTTACAATACCGAGCTTTGCCATTGTGGAAATTGCAGTATTGTGCCAATCTCCCTCATTAACATCATTAAAGTTATTTTCTGTTGTAAGGTTATTATCTCTTACTTCATCGGGCTTTAACAATCTGAAGAAAATTGCTGATACTTCAGCTCGGCTGATATTGTCATTCGGTCTTACTGTACCATCGGGATAACCTACAACATAAGCGAAGTGATTATCGCTGTCAAGCTGGCCGGGTGTATCATAGCCCTCGCCTGCACCGCCGTTGTCTTTAACCCATTTTGCGTATACTGTAATATCCTTGGTCATTGTAACTTCTTCAACATACTCGGTCAGTTCTTCATCCAGATACCAGCCTTCAAAGATGTAATCTTCTTTTTTGGGTTTTTTGGTAAGAATTACATTCTTTCCGCTGTTATAACTTTCTGATGAATACTCAGTACCGCCGTTTGATACGTATGTCAGGGTGTATTTTACGGGAGTTACAACACTGCCGCCTCCACCGCCGTTATATGTCCACTGTGCAGTGAATGTGATGTTCTGATTTACGATAACACTGTCATCGGATGCGTTTGTTCCAAGATCCGATTTCCAGCCTTTGAATGTGTAGTTCTTACGAGTGGGGGCTTCTTTTACAGTAACATTGGTACCGGCTGGAACAGCTTCAGGACTGTAATCTACGCCTTCGGCACCGATTCCGCTGTTCAAGTCATAACTTACTATGTATTCTTTGATAAATCTTCCGAGGAAGGTTACATCGTGGTCGGGCATTGTAAACTTATTGATTTCAACGGTAGCTGTTCTTGTGTACCAGCCGTCAAATATATATCCTGGGAATTCAGGTTTTGATTCAACATAAAGTTCTGTGCCGAAGCGTACATTTACCTTGTTTTTGTCTGTTAAACCAGGAACACCTTCGGGCTGTTCTCCGTAGTAGTCATATGTTACATTATATGAATGCCTGTCAAAGTAAATGTCAAGAACAAGATTTCCGTCACCGTTTTCATCAACTGTAACATGACCGTAGCTCTTGGTGTGGTCTGTGTTTACATAGAATCCTGTGTGCTCCTTCTTGCCGGCTTCAATGTGCTGTCCCACAAACGCAATTCTTGAATAGGAATCTTCTTCATCAAGTTTGTAGTCGTTCTTGTTAAATGTATTGCCTGCGTCAGTCTTTTGGAACCAGTAGTTAACCTGATAATCCACTGTGTTTGATGCAAACTTACCCTTTAATACAACATCTTTATCCGGCATTTCAAATGCGGTTACTATATTTGTATCTGCACCGTCATACCAGCCTGTGAAGGTGTAACCGGGAACATACGGAGTTTCCGCAACATCAATTTCATCACCGAATCTGACACTGGTTTTTCCTTCCGGCTTTGCGGGAGTTCCTTCAGGTGTTATTCCCTCGTATTCATATGAAACATTATGCTTATTTCTGTTGTAGTAGAATTTGAGTGCAAAACTGCCGTCTCCTGAAATAGTACCGCTTTCGATACTGATTTCACTCTGATAAGTGAATCCCGGATATTCTTTAGGATGAGCTGAAACAGCTGAATCTGTTGTTCCGCGTCTTGTTTCGCCTGAATCAAGGTCATATCTTGTGCCGTCAACACTTTCAAGATAATGTTCTACTCTGTAGGGGGTGCTTGTATTTTTTGCAAAATGACCTACAATGTGCACATTATGAGCGGGCATTGTGAATTCACCTTCAACTGCATTATCGATTGTACCTCTGTACCAGCCTACAAATGTATAGCCCGCAGGAGCAGTGGCTTTATCTGCCACTGTAACATCTGCACCGAATGTGTATGTTCCGCCTATAGGAAGTGCGGGAGCATCATCGGGAATGTCGCCTTCATAGATATAGGTTACATTGTACTGTTCTCTGTCGTAGTATACCTTAAGTACAAGTGAACCGTCACCTGAGATTACGTCGGAGATGGTCGCACTACTCTTTCCTTCGTTATACTTGAATCCTGTGAATCTGTTAAGAGGTGTTGCGGTTACAGTATGGCCCGTTGTGCCTGTAAAGCTTTCTGTAACCTCCGGATTTGTTTCATAAACACCGTCTGTTGAAGTTTCCAAATAATGATGAACGGTATAAGGTGTATTGTCACCGGGCTTGAAGTATCCGCGTAGTGTAACATCACGGTCGGGCATCGTAAATCCCGTAACGATGTTTGTTACTTCGCCTCTGTACCAACCCACAAATGTATATCCGTCAGGAGCCTCTGCTTCATCTTCTACTGTTACATCTGCTCCGAAAGCATAAGTTTCTTCTGCGGGAAGTTCAGATACTCCTGCGGGGACATTACCTTCATACTCATATGTTACCTTGTAGTCGTTTCTGTCGTAGTAAAGTTTGAGTACAAGTAAACCGTCGCCTGTTATAATT
>JAFWWX010000314.1 GCA_017517985.1 Clostridia bacterium
ACAATTTCACGCATATTACCCTCAAGCACCTGGGTTACAAGGTGAATAAGCTCCGGCTGACGCATACCGAGGAGCGCCTCGGCAGCACGCTTTAAACATTCCGGATCGGATGACACCTTTATATTCGCTACACCGTCAACCATAACATTAATAAATTCGTTTGTAGGTACAGCCTCAGTTGTCTTGACATCAACCTGCATAACACGAAGAGACAGCTTATCTACTCTCTCAAGGAACGGAACTCTCCAGCCCGCCCTACCGATAAGAATACGCTTTTTACCAAGACCTGTAATAATATACGCAGTATCCGGCGGTGCCTTAAGATAACCTGCGGCAAAAATTGCAATTATTGCTACTACTGCAATAAAAATAATACCCGAATATGAACTACTTCCCGTTACAAGAAAATTTGTGTTTGTCAACATAATTAACTCTCCTTTTCAAAATTATTTCTCACGGTACAATCGTGAAAGGCCTGTTAACAGTATGGAATACTTTTTACATATATATGTAATCTTTTTCTGCAGATATACCTTGCAAAGTAAAGCAAGCATTTCTGCAAGCTCCCACAAAGCATTTATCCGTCAACTTACTCATTTTGAGCTTCTACTTCAAAGGCATCTGTTTTTGCAATTTCCTCAGTAGAAAGCTGTGCTGAATCCGAATCATCGTTTTCAAGGTCTGAAAACTCCTCAGGTGAAATAACCGAGAATTGCTTTTCGTATATAACTCTTTCCCTGCCCTTTGATGAAATTGCAGTCACATAAACCGTGTGGCTTCCCGCAGGGAGCGTGTCAAGCTCGCAGATACAATCAAAGTCAATGGTAATATTTGTATATGTATAAAGCCCGCTTACATAATACTTCGGATTTTCAATCGTTTCAGAAAGAAGTACATTTCCGTCTTTGTCAACAACGGACAAAGTGAGAACGGACAGCGGATTTTCCGAAGCCACAAAACCGCCGGAACTGCTTATTGATATGGGCTTTCCCTGCTCTGTCACTGTGGGAAAACGGAAATTGCAAAGTATCATCTTATCCGTATTCGTCTTTTCAAAGCTAGGGTTATAGAATACCGCATCCGTCAAAAGCTGCGGCACATATTCGTGAGGAGCTTTATGGTGATTATTCTGTGTAGACCATATATCACCATACCAGTCGTCACAGGTCATAAAGTGAAGATGAACACCATAGTTTCCGCCACTGTTTCCCATTGTGGCAAACACATCTCCCTTTTTCACGCTGTCTCCGATTTCAACCTCATAGGATGCAAGGTGATAATAAAGAGAAACCCATCCTCCCTCGTGCTGAATGGCAACATAATTTCCAGCACCACTGTTTCTGCCGGTAGCGCAGTCAACAACCGTTCCGTCGGCAACTGCAATTATGTTCAGGGATTCGGAAATAATGTCAACTCCCTTATGGAACTCCCATCTATTGTAAGCTCTAAAGCCGTAGGGGGATGTCACCTTTATTGTTCCCTCAAGAGGAAGACATACATCCTCAGAGTCAGGAATGTTGTTTTTGGTGCTACTCTCTGTTGGCTTTCCGCTGGTCTGTGAGGACTTTTCAACAACCGTATAGGAATAGCTGAACAAAAGTTTCGAGGCTTCATCGTCAACCCCCACAAATATATCAAACTTTTGTTTTCCGAGCCCTGCATCAGAAAAGCAGATAAGATTATCAAAAACAGTAAATACATTATAGGTTGTTATATTGTCCTCTTTCGGAATTTCAACGGTATAATCCATTTCTGTGCCTGCTATTCTGCAGCGCACCAGTGTTATGGGATGGTTTGAAACAACATTTCCGTAAAGACCGTGGGGAGCGCCTTCTTTGATTTTATCGTCCGTCATTTTTCTGAAGCCGTAATAGCTTATTACCGCATCAGGCTTTTGGTTCAGTATATTTGCGTCGTTACTGTCGTCATTTTCCTTTTTGGGTGTATCTTCCTTTTCAGAATCCTTGATGCTCTGCAAGTCATCGTTTTCGTTCTTACCGGTCCCTACCGATGCATCGGATGAGCCGTCGGAATCATCACCTATATTCTCCAGCTCCTGCAAATCTTCACCGGCATTATCGTTCTCCAATTTTTCCGGTTCTTCAGTTTTCACAGAATCCGATTCCGTGTCCGTTACATCCGTGTTTTCTTCTCCGTTTGAAACAACGGTATATGTGTAGCTGAAAACAAGCTCTTGCGGCTGATTGTCCACCGCTGAATAAACCTCAAAGGTATGCTCGCCGACGCCGGCATCCGAGAAGCATATGAGCTTATCGAAATATGTAAACACATTATAGTTTCTCAGATTATCCTCTTTATTGAACCAGAGAGTATAGTCCATTTCCGTTCCGGCGATACGACATCTTACAAGGGTTATCGCCCCCGTTGCCTTCACTCTGCCGTAAAGTCCGTGAGGTGCGTGCTCAACTATTCTGTGTCCTGCCATTTCACGAAAACCTGTATATTCAAGAAGAACAGCTTCAGATTCCTTCTCTGTTTTATTTATATTATCGGTTTTCTGAGAATCCTCCGACTTTTTTACATCGTCTTTTTCAGAATCCGTATTATTTTTATTTTCCGTGTCACGGTTTGCTGTCCCCATAACATTTTTTGCAGGAGATGTTACAAAAACGCAGCCGTTATCCCCATCCCTTTCAACATCTGCGCCCATTGCCTCAAGCACATCTCTTAACGCAACATAGGACGAGCCGTCAATAAGTACCGGTGCCGTATCAAGCTGTACTATTGACACCTCATCAATCAGTGAATTGTATACCTGCATTTTGTTGCTTCCGATTGTAAATGTGGCACTGTAAAAACCGTATGCCAGGTTTGCACAGTTCTTTTTATCATTCCAGCTGACAGAAATACCACAGGCTTCAGCAACATCACGGAAAGGAGCAAGCACTCTTGAATTTTGAATAACCGGAGTCTTTTCCGAAACTATTTCCTTGCCGTCGACATATATTTTTATTGTTTCTCCGTTGCCGTTTGCCAGAACGGAAAATGAGAAAATTATTAATAATATAAATGCTGTAATAAGTGCAAAAACTTTCCGCATTACTTACCTCACTTTTCGTTTTGCATTTTCCGGTAATACTTACCGAATTGTACACCTACAGTATAACGCAAAATGCAAAAAATGTCAAATAAATCAGAGAAAATTTTTGTTACTTTTTATAGAAAATCATCGAAAGAAGCAATATTCGAGAAAAAGATATTTAAATTAAACAACACAAAGTTGCAGATTGCACAAAGACCTCCTTTGTTTTTTGTGCCTAATCACAAAATCTACTATTCCGTCAACCGTATACATCGACAAACAAAGCCGTTACAAAAACTCTCCCGGCAAAACATATTTGTCGGGAGAGTTTTATTTTTTAAAGTCTGTAATATTAAAGGCTTTCAGCTATATCATAAATAAGTCTTTCAGACTTTTCCCAACCAAGGCATGGGTCTGTAATAGACTTTCCGTAGGTACATTCGTCAATCTTCTGCGCACCGTCCTCAATGTAGCTTTCAATCATTACGCCTTTAACAAGCTTTCGTATATCCGGGTTAACCTTACAGCTGTAAATAATGTCCTTTGTTATTCTTATCTGTTCAAGGTATTTTTTTCCTGAGTTTGCGTGGTTTGCGTCAACGATAACCGCAGGATTTGTAAGTCCCATCTTGTTGTAGGTTTCGTTAAGTCTTACAAGGTCTTCGTAATGGTAGTTGGGCATAGACCTTCCGAAAGCATCTGTAAATCCACGGAGTATTGCGTGAGCGTAGGGGTTTCCCTCACTCTTTACCTCCCAGCCTCTGTAAATAAAGGTGTGGGAATTTTGTGCTGCAGTAATGGCATTCATCATAACGGAAATATCGCCCTCTGTGGGGTTTTTCATACCTACCGGAACATCAATACCGCTGGCTGTAAGTCTGTGTTGCTGGTTTTCCACGGAACGAGCACCTACTGCGATGTATGAAAGAAGGTCAGAGAGGTATCTGTGATTTTCCGGATACAGCATTTCGTCAGCGCAAGAAAAGCCGTAGTCACGAAGTGCGCACATATGCACATCACGAATGGCAATAATACCCTCAAGCATATCCGGGTCTTTTGAGGGGTCCGGCTGATGAAGCATTCCCTTGTAGCCGGAGCCATTGGTTCTCGGCTTGTTGGTGTAAATTCTGGGAACAATTATGATTTTATCAGCTACCTTATCCTGAACTGTTCTGAGCCTTGAAATATAGTCAAGTACAGATTCCTTATTATCCGCAGAGCAAGGACCTATAACAAGCACAAACTTGTCGCTTTCTCCTCTGAATACCGCCTTTAAGTCATTAAGACTCTTTTCTCTTGTTTCAATCATTTCCTGCGAGAGAGGAAACTGAGCTTTGATTTCCTGTGGAATCGGAAGTTTTCTTTTGAAAATCATATTCATAATCTATCCTTTCTGGTTGTCATTGTATAAATTTTATACCGGCTTATTGAACTTTTTACGCCTTTTAGCGGAGGTTTTCATCATCCCACGCATACCCTCTCTGTCGCCATTTGCAATCATATCGCGCATTTTTGTCATCTGCTCTATAAAGGCATCCGTCTCGGAAAGAAGTGCATCTTTATTAAGAAGAAAAAGTTCACTCCACATATCGTCATTGATGTTTGCAATTCTTGTAAGGTCACGGAAAGAGTCACCTGTGTAATCACATAGCTTTTCATCGTCATTTGTACACATAAGAGCAACCGCAATGGCGTGGGTAAGCTGTGAAAGAAATGCTATCATTCTGTCGTGTTCATAGGGTGTAAGAATACTTACTTTACGAAAGCCCAGTATCTCACCAAGCTCGCACGCCACTTCAATTGCGTGGTCGCTGTTGTTTTCCGTCGGAACAACTATATAGTTTGCGCCTTTGAACATTTCCGCGTTGCTATTATGCACACCGCCGACCTCACGACCTGCCATCGGGTGTGCCGATATAAATTCTGCTCTGTCGCCAAGAGCAGTCTGAACTTTATCAACTATTACGGTTTTTACGCCTGTAACATCCGTGATAACTGTGTCTTTTCTTATAAAGTCACGATACTGTTCTATCCAGTCAAGAAAAACGTGTGGATAGAGTGCAAAAACTATTATGTCCGCACGCTTTACTGCTTCCTCGGTGGTAATTGTGCTTCCCACATCTATTATGTCTTTGTCAAGGGCATATTCTATCGCATCAATATTTTTGTCCACCGCCTCAACATAAAAACCCTCTCTTTTAAGAGCCCTTGCGTATGACCCGCCCATAAGTCCGAGACCTATTATGAGAAACTTTGTATTTGGTGCTATTTTTTCAAAATTCACTATATTCGCCTCTTATTCTGTAATTAATATATCCGCACCGAGCATTTTTAGTTTTCCGAAGAAGCCCGGCATACTTTTTTTACAGTCCTCACAGCCGATAATGCTCCCGCCATACTTTGTAAGAAGCACCGCCATGGACATTACAACCCTGTGGTCGCCGTTTGAGAATATTCGCTCCGCAGGTGCGTGCAACGCTGTATTTGCAACAACTATACTGTTTTCGTATATGGATATTTCAGCACCCAGCTTTGAAAGCTCACAGCGCATAACCTCTCCCCTGTCACTTTCCTTGAATTTCAGCCTTGAAGTTCCGGTAAGAGTACCTCCGCCACATTCTGAAAGAAGAACCATAAGAATCGGTGCTAAATCGGGACACTGGGAAATATCAAGTGTCGGATTCCCTTTTTTTATCTTTTCAAAGTAATCAAAGAAAACCGCATCGCCCTGTAATGTGTCCTTGTTTATTCCGAGAACTTCAACATTTCCGCCAACCAGATTCAGCGCCTCAAAGAAGGCAGCATTTGAAAAATCGCCCTCGACAGCTACATTTTTTGCCCTAAAGGTCTGATTTCCGGGAATACGGAATGTTTTCTCTCCGTCAAAATATACATTTATTCCAAATTCACCAAGAGCAAAAAGCGTCATATCAATATAGGGCTTACTTTCGGGATATTCCGAAAGAATTATTTCACTGTCACCGCAAAGAAGCGGTAGTGCAAAAAGGAGACCGGATATAAACTGACTACTCTTGTTTTCGTCTATTCTGTATGTTCCACTCTTTATTGGTCCGCAAACGGCGAGCCCATCTTTTTTCTTTTCAAAATGCAACCCATTTTCCTTTGCGATTTTATCATAAACTTCCAGAGGTCTTTCGAAAAGTCGTTCTTTTCCGTAAAATTCGGTTTTGTTCCCGGAAAGGAGAGCTGTCGGAATCAAAAATCTCAAAGTGCTCCCCGACTCACCTGCATAAAGCGGAGCGTTTGGTGAAGCGGTTTTCGCATCAATCCCCTCAATAGTTACACTGTTTTCATTTCTTACAACTTTTGCCCCAAGAGCTTCTATACAGGAGAGGGTTGCCATAATATCATCGGAATATGCGATATTATCAACAACCGACACGCCCTTGGATAGTGCCGCACAGATAATAAATCTATGAGCCATACTTTTTGAAGGCGGTGCTGTAATTTCTCCGTGAATCTCTGACGGATTTATTTTTGCTATCATACCTTCACCTTATTTCCCATACTTTGAGGAAAGATAGTCAATTGCCTCAAGGTATCCATCAAAGCCCTTACCAGAGATTGTCTTTTCGCAGTAAAGTCTTACATAGCTTACTTGTCTATAATCTTCTCTCTTTGATACATCCGATATATGTACCTCCAGTGCAGGAATACCAACAGCTTTAAGGGCATCAAGAATTGCAATGCTTGTATGGGTGTACGCCGCAGGATTTATAACTATTCCGTCAAACTCGCCATAGGCTTTCTGAATTTTGTCAACAATTTCTCCCTCGTGGTTGGACTGGAACAAATCTACTGCAATTTCCTTTTTCTCACAATGGCTCTTTATCATATTGCAAAGTTCGCCGTAAGTTTGCTTGCCGTATATTTCAGGCTCTCTAACCCCTAGCATATTTATATTCGGTCCGTTTATAATAAGTATTTTCATCTTTCAGAAATTATCCTTTCAAATTCCTCAATTACTCTGTCAGCATTTTCCCCGACATTTCGGGATATATTAACCTTTACATCACAATTTTCCGTATACCTTGCATAGCGTTTTTCGTAGAGAGAAAGGAGTTTTTCGCGGGTATTGGAAAGGGGTCTGTCGGATGTTTCGCAAATACTATCAATATCTGCGTCAATAAAAACAATAACGCCGTTTCCCGAAAGTACATCCACATTCTCATCCCTTAGTATCGCACCACCACCGGTTGCGATAACAAGTCCGGTTTTCTTTGAAACCTCCGCTATTACCTCTGTTTCTATATCACGAAAAGCACTCTCGCCATACTTTTCAAATATTTCACTTATTTCACATCCACATTTTTCACGAATACACTCGTCGGTATCAACAAATTGTCTGCCCATTTTTTGTGCAATTATTCTGCCGATAGTAGTTTTTCCACTACCGGGCATACCTGTCAGAACTATATTCTCTTTTCCGCCAAGAATGGTTTTATAAACTTCGTCCCCTTTTTGAACAGGTATTTCTATGTCATTAAACAGCTCACAGGCACGAAGCGCCTGAAATACCAGCATATAAAGACCGCCCTCGCTCTTTATGTCTTTCTTCTTTGCTTCTCTCACAAGACGAGTTCTCAAGGGATTGTAAACCGCATCAACAACTCCGCAAAGCTGTTGGAATTTCGATATATCAACAGGACAATCCTCGCATTTCGGATACATTCCCACAGGTGTGCAGTTTATGATAACCTGTGCATCGGTATGATACTTGTAGGCATCCTCATAACTGCAAGCATCTTCAAGGGCATTTCTTGATACTCTTATTATTTTCGAAGCACCAAGCTCTCTGCATACCGCCATTGCGGTTTTTGATGTACCGCCACTACCGAGAATCAGCACCTTTTTGCCACGCACATCAACCCTTGCGTGCCGGATAAGACCTGTCATTCCGTAAAAGTCCGTGTTATAGCCGTAAAGCTTTCCGTCCTTATTTACAACGGTGTTCACTGCCCCGATTTTTTCTGCCGAGCTGTCAATGCTGTAAAGATACGGCAAAACCATTTCTTTATAAGGTATTGTCACATTTATCGCACGAAAGTTATGTTCCGTCATAAAGGAACATAGCTCGCTCTTTTCAACCTCGCGCAGTATATAATTATAATCACAAAGAAGATTGTGTATCTCTTTTGAAAAGCTGTGGGAGAGCTTTTCCCCTATACAGCCGTATTCCATTTTCCTGCCTCCGATTTATTTTTGCGGTGTAAAATAGTCGCTTCCGTATCTGCCTATCAGCATATCGGAAATTACAATTGCAGTCATAGCATCAACAACAGCACGCACTCTGTGGACAATACAAGGGTCGTGTCTGCCGGTTATTTCAATTTCTGTATTTTCAAGAGTTTCAAAATCAACTGTATCCTGTTTTTTACAAATTGATGGAGTCGGCTTTATTGCAAGTCTGAAGATAACCGGCATACCGTTAGTAATACCGCCATTTATACCTGCATTGTTGTTTGTCTTTG
>JAFWWX010000315.1 GCA_017517985.1 Clostridia bacterium
TGATATAGTATGCTCCGCCACCCATAGCTACAGCAACGTCAAGTCCGCCTGCGCCGATAGCGATCATACCGATACCGCCACCTGTGGGAGTATGGCTGTCAGAACCGATAAGTGTTTTGCCGGGCTTTCCGAAGCGTTCGAGATGTACCTGATGGCAGATACCGTTGCCAGGTCTTGAGAAGTAAATGCCGTGTTTTTTTGCAATACTGCCTATAAATCTGTGGTCATCAGCGTTTTCAAAACCACACTGGAGAGTGTTGTGGTCGATATACGCAACGCTCTTCTCGGTTTTTACCCTCGGAATACCCATAGCTTCAAATTCAAGGTATGCCATAGTTCCGGTTGCGTCCTGAGTAAGTGTCTGGTCTATCTTCAGTGCTATTTCTGTTCCGACTGTCATTTCACCGGAAACAAGATGAGCTTTTATTATTTTCTGTGCTATTGTAAGTCCCATTGTTTTTGCCTTTCCTTATTATCTAGTATAAGTTGTATGTATCTCACACGGGTCTGTGTGACTGATTATCCGTTGTTGGGTATATTTTCGATATGCTCTCTCGCATTTTTTATGTGCTGAATTGTGAGAAGCTCTGCAAGGTCAGAATTTCCGGAAACAATCGCATCGCAGATAGCTTTGTGCTCCTTTGCGGACTGGACGGCTCTACTGCTGTCCTGAACAGAGGACTTTCTGTACTTTATAACCTTTTTGTGCAAAGGATGAAGTGTGTCATAAAGGGCGGTACTGCCGGAAAGTCTGTAAACGGTCTCGTGGAACTTTGAGTCCATATTTTTTATGTTGTCCGCATCACACTTTTCTGTGTAAAACTCCTGAAGCTCTACAATATCGCAAAGCTCTTTTTTGCCCTCATCTGTAATGATTTCTGCCGCCCATCTTGATGCAAGACCTTCGGTTCTTATTCTTATCTCATACATATCGCTTATATCTTTCTTTGATATACCGATAATAACTGCACCTTTGGTTGACATTTCAATAAGATGTTCCTGTTCAAGACGTCTGAGTGCTTCTCTTATGGGAGTACGGCTTACGCCAAGCTGTTCTGAAAGATGGGTTTCGGTGAAAATTTCGCCTCGTGTATATACTCCGGTGAGTATGTTTCTTTCAAGCTGTTCAAATATCTGGTCAGCAAGAGATACTGTTCTGTGTTCCATAATTACCTCCTAAGGTTTGACGGAATGGTTTTTTATTGGGGTTTCTTAAAAGTTCCGCCGGAAAATTCGTTTATTTTTCTTTCTATTTCCGCGGTGGCAAGGGAGGAAACTCTTCCGCCCTCGTATTCTTTGTCAATCCATTCCTTGAGCTTTATTACAAGGGGAGATTTTTTATCAACACAATTTTTTGCGTCAAGGTTGTAATAATCGTTAATCCAGTATGCGATTCCCGCAAGTCCGGAAGTCTTGCTTATCATTACGGAGGCTTTTCTGTTAAGAAGCTTCTTTGTGTTGAAAATGTTGTATATTTCTTCGTCCTTTAAAAGACCGTCTGCGTGGATGCCTGCTCTTGTGCAGTTGAAGTTTTTACCTACAAAGGGAGTCATCGGGGGTATTACATAACCCATATTATCCCTAAAGTATTCAGCAATTTCCGTAATAACTGTCGGGTCCATACCGTCAAGAGAACCACGCAGTGATGCGTATTCAAATACCATAGCCTCAAGGGGGATGTTACCTGTTCTCTCGCCGATGCCAAGAAGTGAACAGTTAACTGCAGACGCACCATAGAGCCACGCAGTTGAAGCGTTGGCAACTGCTTTATAGAAATCGTTGTGACCGTGCCACTCAAGCATTTCCGAAGGAACATCACTGTAGTGGTGAAGACCATATATAATACCGGGAACGCTTCGGGGAAGCGCAACTTCGGTGTACGGAACGCCGTAGCCCATGGTATCGCAGGCACGGATTTTTACAGGGATTCCTGCATCTCTGCTCATTTCCTGAAGCTTGTTTACAAAGGGAACAACAAAGCCGTAGAAATCAGCTCTTGTAATATCTTCAAAGTGGCATCTGGGAGCAACGCCTGCCTCAAATGCCTCTGCGACTGTCGCAAGGTACATATTCATACACTCGCTTCTTGTCATCTTCATCTTTTTGAATATATGGTAGTCGCTGCAGGAAACAAGTATGCCGGTTTCACGGATGCCCAGGTCTTTTACAAGTTTAAAGTCCTCTTTGCTTGCTCTTATCCAGGTGGTTATTTCCGGGAATTTAAGTCCTAATTCCTGACACTTCTGAAGTGCTTCTCTGTCTTTTTTGGAATATACAAAAAATTCCGTCTGTCTGATAATTCCGTAAGGACCGCCAAGCTTTGACATAAGCTTGTAAAGGTCTACAATCTGCTGTACCGTATATGGTTCAACGGACTGTTGTCCGTCTCTGAAGGAGGTATCGGTAATCCATATTTCTTTTGGCATATCCATAGGTGCGCGTCTGTGGTTAAAAGACACCTTGGGTACTTCATCATAGGGGTAAATGGCACGGTAGAGATTCGGCTCATCTACTTCCTGTAGCTGATACCTGTAGCTTTTTTCTTCAAGAAGGTTGGTTTTATTGGAGGTTTCAAGCATTATTGCACCTTCCTTTCATAGGTTTTATGTATGATTGTATTGTTGTATACAATTATACTGATTTTTGCAAATTTGTCAATACCCAAACTGTAAATAAACCGCAGAAAACCGCGTATTTTCGTAGTTTTTTTGAAAAAACTGCAATTTGTATACAAAAATAATGGTATAAATATATTTTTCTGTGACCTACACAACGGAATTTTCGCCGGTAATCCGTCACAAATCAGGCGACACTCTTGACTTTTCTTTGACGATGAAGTAAAATACAAGAGGAAATAAGAGCGTATATTAAGAGTGGACACAAGACAGAAAATCCGTGGATAAGCCGGTTTCTGTGCCTTGAAAATTTTACGGGAGGGAGGCTGTTATGGGCTACAGGGAAGCAACAAAAGAAGAAAAGAACCGCTTTGAGAAAATATGTGCCTATGTTCAGTCGCTTGAAGGTACAGAGTTTGAATTTGATAAAAAGAAAAAAAGACTTATACGCCGTCGTTCCCTTGAGGGACAAAGCAATATAGGCGGACTCGGAGAGAAAACGATGCATCTTGCTTTCAAATACTTTTTTGAGGAAAATATCGATTTTCACGAAGTGTCTGTGGGAAAATACTATGCGGATATTATGAGGGACGGGCATATAACCGAGATTCAGACAAGAAATTTCTGCTCTTTCCGTAAAAAACTTGCCGCCGTATCGGAAAAATACAGCGTGACCGTTGTTCATCCGATAATAAAATCAAAGCGTATATTCTGGACAGACCCGGATTCAGGTGAAATTTCCGGAGGTAGATTAAGTCCGAAGCACTGCGATATATATACGGCTTTTCGTGAGCTTGTTTATATAAGGGAGCTACTTCAAAGGAAAAGCCTCAGCTTTATATTTCCGGTGGTGGACTGCGATGAATACAAGATTCTTTGCGGTTGGGACAGCAAGAGAAAAAAAGGCTCCGTACGCAACAGTCTTATTCCGGTAAAGCTTGTTGGGTTTTATGAGTTTGATACGGCATTTGCCTTTGCACAGCTTCTACCAAAGGTAGCGTATAGGCATTTTACCGTCAAAAGTATCTCGGAGCTTATAGGAAAAAACGCAAGAGAAAGCTCCGCCTTTGTCAATGTGCTTTTGTATCTTGACATACTTTCAAAGGACGGAAAAGAGGGTAGAGCGACAAGGTATGTGTACGGTGAAAACTACTGAAAATGGGGGAAAATACATTATTTCACCGATAAATGTTTACAAAAAGCTGTGTTTCGCTGTTGCAATTCCGAAAAAGATGTGTTATACTAACAGTTGTGAAATTGCGTATGTTTTGCGCTCTGCGTTTTATGCATCACAAAGCGGAAACAAGAAAGCAAATTTATAGAAAGAGAATTGTGAGGTGTAGTAAGATGAAGCAGAATCTCCATCCCGAATACAACGAAGCAGTTGTAAAGTGTGCATGTGGTCATACTTTCACAACAAGATCCACAAAGAGCGAACTCAAAGTTGATATTTGCTCCAAGTGCCATCCTTTCTTCACAGGAAAGCAGAAGCTCGTTGATGCAGGCGGACGTGTTGACAAGTTCAACAAGAAGTTCAACCTTGGCAAATAAGGTAATAAAAACGACGTCGGGTAAAACCCGGCGTTATTTTTTATAAATAACCTATTTTTAGTTCTGCTTTTTTGAAAACTACTGATTTAAAAGATGTCGACAGCTGTGATATATAAGTATATGCATAACGGTTGCAGGTATGACATCGTTTTAAATAATATAAAGGGCTGTAGCAAAATGAATTGTTACAGCCCGTGTATTTTACCAAAGCAACAAATGCTTGTAGGGAACGACCGGTGTGTCGTTCTTTTATTCCTTTAAGGGGATATTTTAGCCGTCTTTAAGCTCCTTTAATGTGTGTATCTTTTCTTCGCCCTTTTCGAGATAACTGATAATCTCATTAAGGTTTTCCGTTATACGGTAAAGGTCAAGACAATCCTCGCGGATAAAATTTTTATCAATTGCCGTTTTCATTACATCGTTAAGACCGTCGTAATAGCCCATAATATTATAAATAGCTATAGGCTTTGTGTGACGGCAAAGCTGCTTGAGAGTGAGAATTTCAAAAAATTCCTCGTATGTGCCTATTCCTCCGGGGACAACGATAAAGGCGTCGGCGTTATCCTCCATTATCTGTTTTCTCTGACGCATTGTTTCCGGCATAATAAGTTGGCTACAGAAATCACATATTTCCTCAACGGTTTCGTTTTTGAAAAATTCCGGTATAACTCCGAGAATATATCCGCCACCGTCACGGAAGCCCCGTGCCACAGCACCCATAAGTCCGTTTCCGCCGCCGCCGAATACTAGAGAATGACCTCTTTCTGCAAGTGTTTTTCCCATTTCTTCAACAAGTCTTATATATTCTTTATCAATTGTCGGAGACGCTGCTCCGTATACACATATTCTCATATCTTTTTCCTTTCATAAAGGGAATTATATTTTCATATAAGCATATTATACATTATTTCCAAAGCTGTGTAAATAGGAATTTTAAATATTTATATTGAATTTTATTGAGTTTCAGTAAGATGCGTTATTTTGCACGTTATTATACGGTAAAAAAGCCTTATTCTTGTAAAAAAGAGCGTGAGGCACTAAAAATTTGTCAAAAACGCTATGCCTTCTGAAAATAATTATGCAATATTGCTATTGATAAAATTATATAGTTGAGGTATAATATATAATTAGATAAAAATGTGATTTTGAAAAGTTTCACAGTATGCCATCTTTACGGAATAGAAAAAATTTGGTTATTTTGTATGGCGATGCCATTATATTTTGAAAGGTCGGGTTATTTTATGAACGGCTATATTAACGAAAAGGCAAATGAATACAAGGAATTTCTAAAAGGCAAGAAAGCGTGTGTTATCGGCGCAGGGGTAAGCAA
>JAFWWX010000316.1 GCA_017517985.1 Clostridia bacterium
AAGTGTACCGAACTTAACTCCGGTTTCTGTTTCAATTTCTTTTTCCAGAGTTTCTGCAAATTCAGCAAAGCTTTCGTTTGCCATTACATGAAGAATGTTGATATTCTTATCTTCAATTCTTTCGCCCGTTTGGTCAACACAAAGTCTTAAACCTCTACCAACCTTTTGTCTGCAGGTGAAGGTATTCTTTTGGTCGATAAGGGTACAAATCTGAAAGACATTCGGATTATCCCAACCCTCTTTAAGAGCAGAGTGAGAGAAGATAAAGCGAAGCGGACAATCATAGCTGAGTAACCATTCCTTGTCTTTCATAATGGTGTTGTATGTATCATAGTCAGCGGTTGTATCGCCTTTGGTATCTTTGAATACACCTTTTTTATCCTGAGAGAAGTAACCGTTATGAATGGTGGTTACATCTGCCGGGAACTGTTCTTTTAACGACTCATATTTCGGTGAATTGATAAGCTCTGTGTAGCATCTTTCAAACATCTGTGCATAGATGCCTTTTTCACCGTCAGGAGTTCTGTATTTTTTAACTTCGTCAATGAAGAACAGAGAGAGCACCTTAATACCTTTTTCTCTGAAACGGAGTTCTTTATCAAGGTGTGCTTTGATAGTTCTCTTAATCTGTGCTTCTTTGATAATGTTTTCGTCAATGCTTCCGATAGACTTACCGAGCATTACAACCTCTGTGTTTGAAAATTCAATACATTCAAAACCGGGAGTACAATCTATGCCGGCAATAGTATATCCGTCATAAAGTTCTCTTTCGCCTGAAACGAGGTATAAATCATCATTCGGTTTAACTGTAATTGTTTTTCTTGATACAGTTCCGTCTTTAGCTTCAACATCAAGCTCAATTTTAGCCTTAAAACCGTTTTCATTTGATACGGAGAGTAATTTCACATAAGGCTTGTTAAAATCGTTTGCAACGGCATTTGAGGACACACAAATCTGCTTTACCAATCCCATCTGATAAGCATCAACGGGAGTAAGACGGTATAAGAGGTTAATTTTTTCTCTGTGTGTTGCAGAATATCTTAATACGCAGGAAGGATGAAGGGATGCGATAGCTTCCTTTGCCTTGTCGGTATTGTCAACGCTCTGCGGTTCGTCAATGATAACAATAGGATTGGTGTCCTGGATATATCTCATTGCGGTTTCGCCATTGAGTTTATCCTGAGCCTGATTGATGATATTTTCAGCTTTCTTAAAAGCATCAATATTGATAATCATAATCTCTATGTTATTGCTTGTTGCAAACTGTCTTACATCAGAGAGTTTGCTTGAGTTATAAATAAAGTATCTGCACGGAGTATTGTCATAGCTATTCTGAAAGTGCTCTCCGGTAATCTGCAGAGATTTATATACACCTTCACGGATAGCAACAGAGGGAACTACGATGATGAACTTTGTAAAACCAAATCTTTTGTTAAGCTCAAAGATAGTCTTTGTGTAAACATAGGTTTTACCCGTACCCGTTTCCATTTCAACACAGAAAGAACGGTGTGCAGTTCCTTCGTCATCGACAATATCATTTGTCATAGGGAGATTGTTTCTTCTCTGTATTTCGTGCATATTTGCAATCAAAGCATCATTGGATATGCTGATAACATTTCCAATGCCAAGCTCATTCTGATTGATTAAGTCAATCGCTTCTATATTTGTTATTTCAAAAGTAGAACGCAACTTTTCCTGACCTTTGAATAAATCCGCAACTGAATCTACTGCATCAGTCTGAAATTGTTGGTTTTTAAATTTTAGTTTCATATTAGAATCACTTCCGTTTGCTTTATTTATGATTGGGTTGAGTTTTGGTGCAATTCATTCACATCAATAAGTAATACAGCTATATCAAATTTTTCACACGGTTCTTTTAAAAGTTGTTTAACCTCTTCCTTGTTTGAAAGACATTCTTTCGGTAATGCATTAAATCCAAATACATCTGTGCTTATTATACCACCATCATTGATAAATGCCGTTTTAACACTTCCATTTTCTCCAACCCTGTAATTCAATATATATTTATAATCATCTCTTAGCACAATGTCTCCAAATTTGGATGTAAACAGAAGTATT
>JAFWWX010000317.1 GCA_017517985.1 Clostridia bacterium
GATTGCAAATTGTTGACTGAATAAACAAATTGTTGAAGAAATATTGACATAACAGTCGAAAAGTGTTATAATATAAAAGTATTTTTAATTTCATGAGAAGGTGTAAAACAATGAGCATGACTTTAGATGAAAAAAGCAAGAAAATGTACTGCGAAGCTCTGGCTGAAAATCTGCCTGTTTTCAGAGCAAAACTTGGTGTGAGTCAGGAAGAGTTAGCAAATCGAATTGGGCTTTCAAGGAACATGTTAGCATGCATCGAAACCAAGAAGAAGGAGATGTCATGGATAACTTTTGTTGCTTTGGCCCTTTTATTTTTGAAGAACGAAAATACTGCACCTATTTTCAAATCATTAAATATTTACGATGAAGAGCTTGATAACTTTTTGATGTTTGAGCAGTCCGCACTGTGAGTTTTAACGGACAGTAAATATGATATAATGATTATAATAGGACAATAGGGGGTGTTATTTTTGTGGTGTAAACATTGTGAAAAAGAATCATTCAGTGAAATATGCGAAATCTGTGGTGAAGCCACAGAAATGGATATACCCACAATGGTGTATTGGTGTGACGATTGCAATGTTCCGCTGATTCATAAAGCAACTGACAGAAACAAAGGAACCTGTCCGCTTTGCGGTAAAGCAACAAATTATTTGTGTGCTGATTTAAGACCTGTGTTTCCAGAAGAAAGATTATTATATGAAATCCTTACAGCGAAACCATTCCAATACAAAGATTGCTCTGTTTGGGCAAATAATAACCGATACTACATAAACGGTAAAGCAAAAGTATTTTCGATGGCAGCTCATGAGAAAAAAGATGCTGATAAAATCAGACAGCAGCTTGATGAGTTGGCAGAACAAAACGACTATATAG
The DNA here is from genome assembly GCA_017517985.1 of Clostridia bacterium. The sequence continues at coordinate 877 of JAFWWX010000317.1, forward strand.
AATTCGATAAATACATTGACAGATTTGTTAAAGCAAACAAACTCAGATTAGAGTACAACATAAACGAAGCACACACATTTATTCAGGAACAGGCAGCGAAGTTTCCAAGAGAAAGTATTGTTCTTTCTTTCTCCGGAGGAAAAGACTCCACAGTAACAGCCGACCTTGCAATTAAAGCATTGTCGGATCCGAGCCTTGTTCACATATTCGGAGATACCACACTTGAGTTTCCGATGACTATTGAATACGCAAAAAGATATCGTGAAGATAATCCAAAGGCGATATTTAAGATTGCAAAAAACAGGGAACAGGACTTCTACAATGTGTGTGAAGATATTGGACCTCCGGCACGAATGATGAGATGGTGTTGTTCGATGTTTAAAACAGGCCCGATTACAAGAGTGCTTAATAGCTTATACAGAGATAAATACATTTTGACTTTCTATGGAATAAGAAAGAGCGAATCTGTAAGCAGAAGTAAGTACAATCGAGTTGAAGATAATCCGGAAGCAGTTAAAATTCAGAAGCAGACGGTAGCATCGCCGATTATTGATTGGAAAGATATTGATATATGGCTCTATCTTCTTGCGGAAGATGTTGACTTCAACGATGCATACAGACTTGGCTATGACAGAGTTGGATGTTGGTGTTGCCCGAACAACAATAATCGTGCGCAGTTCTTATCCAAAATCTATATGCCGGAGCAGTCAAAAAAATGGCACGATTTCCTGATTGGCTTTGCTAAGAGAATAGGAAAGCCTGATCCTGAAGTGTATATTGACACAGGAAAGTGGAAGGCAAGACAAGGCGGTAACGGTATTGAATCTGCGAAGGATGTAAAAGTTAAGTTCTCAAATTGTACTGCAGAAGACAATGCAAAGATTTATCAACTTGTCAGACCGTTAGAAGACAGCTTCTATGAACTGTTTATCCCATTCGGCAAGGTGTCAAAGGAACTTGGTAGAAAACTTATCAACGAAGTTCTTGTAATGGATCTCAAAACATCAGCACCTATCATATCAATTCAGCCTTTCAAACAGGAAGGATACGAATATGCGGTTAAGATTAAAACGATGAATGTTGCAAAGCATGATGAACTGCAGAGAATGATAGGATATCAGATAAAGAAGTATAATGTTTGCCGCAAGTGCTTAAAGTGTGAATCACTTTGTAGGTTTGGTGCAATATCTATAATCGGAGATGAATACCATATAAGCGATGAAAAGTGTAGACGATGCAAAATGTGTGTAACAGCGAAATATCTTGAATACGGATGCTTAGTTGGTAAGTATTTAAGAACAAAGGATTAAGGAGTCTTGCTATGGAAAGATTAGAATTAAAAGATAGCTTAATTAACCTATATGAAGATGACGAATTGACATATTCGTTTGATTGGGAAAGGTTAAGTGATATTTGGGATTATGCAACATTAGATGATGTTGAAGGAATTAGTGCAAACTATGTTGATGGGCTAATGTCAGTAATCCTTACTACTGCAGAAGGCCAAGGCGGAATCGTAGCAGTAGTAGACACTGCAAATGATGAAATTATACATTACCACGATGGTTCGTTTGCGGTTAGAACTTTGATGGCAGGTGACAGAATTGTTACCCTATATCATGTAATGTGTTATGGAACTGCACCCACATACTATGTGGACTGTATGTACCTTGACCATATGGAAATGACGGAAGCGGATGATAACATCAAGCTTCCTGAAGACACAGAGTTTAATGACGAAGAAATAGTTTTAACTTTGGTGGGAGAAAAACTTACAATTGAAGACGGAACCGACACAATGGACATTGACATATCAGAATTAATATAAAATAATTTGCCCGGGAGGAAAGAAAAATGACTGCACAAATAGGAGATAGTTATTCTTACAAAGGCGGCGACTATTCAATAGTTGCTATGAGTAATCCACTAAGGTTTGATCCAAGATTCCATGGATTTAAACCGGAAAGTACCACATCTGCATGTTGGAACGGATTTTGGTGCAAATATAAGATATCTGAGGATGGCATTTTTCTTGATAAACTTTATATTCATAGTCAGGATGACGAGTATCCAGAACTGAACGGAAAGACATTTGAAGTTGATGCAGAAGGAAATCCTGTAGAGTATATGGGCCACAGAGTATACAACGACCTAAATATGAAGGTGGAGTATCACGGCAAAATTTTAGTGGGTGATGAATTCATTCATGACTACTATGTACATATGGGATACCAGAGAGCGCATGCGTATAAAGTGCTTAAAGAATTTGTATTCCAGAACGGAAACCTAATTGATGTTATAGACCATAGCGAAATGGCTGCAAAGCTTCGTGAAATGGAAGACGCAAAGAACAAAAAACCGAGTCTGAAAGAAAAACTGTTCGGAAAGAGCGAAAAGAGTATCCACGAATTCGTAGAAACAAGTTTTTCATTAGACTATAAAGATAAATGTTGGTGGATGGACTAACGCCGACAATGTTTCGGAGGAAATGTTATGAGATTTAAGGCACATGAGTCGTTCTTTATAAGAAAAGGATGGCTGTATAAGGGATTAAGAAATATAAAGGAGCAGCCGGAATTGTTCTCAAGTAAGAATATAAATCCGTCTGATGTATTGGGTATTGGTACGAACATGGTTCGTTCTCTTCGTTATTGGCTCCAGGTTACAGGCTTAACAAATGAAGTATTAAGCGGAGGCAGACATCAGGAGTTTACCGACATTGCAAACATCATTTGGGAACACGACAGATACATGGAAGAAATGGGAACATTGTGGCTCCTGCATTACAAACTCGCATCAAACAGCGAGGATGCAACTGCCTGGTACTATTTCTTTAATGAGTTTACAATGAAGGAGTTCTCAAAGGATGACTTTGTAGAAATGGTAGATCTGTATGC
>JAFWWX010000002.1 GCA_017517985.1 Clostridia bacterium
CATTATGGGAACTACAGGCGCAAACTCTCTTATGGTGTCTTCATACTTTGCAGACGATGATGATATTTATGCGGCAGAGGATTATTATGTCGGTCTTGAGCAAAATCTTCAGAACCGCATTAACAACATTGAAAGTGAATATTCAGGATACGATGAATACAACTACAATGTGGCAGGTATAGGTCATAACCCATACGAGCTTATATCATATCTTACGGCAGTACACTATGATTTTAAGTTTAATGACATCAAATCTGCTCTTGACTCACTTTTTAATGAACAATACCACCTGAGAATAACGCAGACAAGCGAACAAAGGACAGACAGTGAAGGTAATACTTACACATATAAAATACTCAATGTAACTCTTACCAATAGTGGTTTTACAACGAGCATGAACGCAGACCAACGAGAGTTGTATAATATTTATCTTGCAAGTAAAGGTAATCGGGATTACCTCTTTGCAGATGATATTTACTCGAATATCACACAAAGTCCATATGAGGATTACACCATTCCGGGCGAAGCTCTTAATGATGCAACCTTCAGAAGACTTATAACGGAAGCCGAAAAGTATTTGGGTTATCCATATGTTTGGGGTGGCAGCAGTCCTTCTACTTCTTTTGACTGTTCAGGATTTGTATGTTGGGTTTATAAAAATTCCGGTGTATATCCGCTTTCAAGAACAACGGCACAAGGTATATTTAACCAATGTTCACCTGTTAGACCGTCTGAAGCAAAACCGGGAGATATTATTTTCTTCACAGGTACATACAACAGTGGATGCCCTGTATCTCACGTTGGTATTTATGTTGGAAACGGTATGATGATACATTGCGGAAACCCAATTCAGTATGCAAATGTCAACAGTAGTTATTGGAGTTCACACTTCTATGCTTACGGCAGATTAGACAGTGGAAATTAAAATATTTATTTAAAAATTGGAGGTTTTTAAAATGGCAACTATTGATAAAATCAAAAAAGATATTGAAAAAAATAACGCAAGGATTAAAGAAATCCAGAAGAAAGCCAAAGAACAGGTGGCTGAGATTCAGAAGAAAAACAAGGCTCTTGAAGCCCAACTTTTGGAAGAAGAAAATATGAATATTGTCAAGATGGTTAAAACCGTAAATCTTGACAACAAAAAGTTGACTGCTTTCCTAAAGGCATACGCAAAGGGTGACATTACTATCCCCGAAGAATACCTGAAGGAGATTGAAAAGATGGAGGATAAGAAAAATGCGAAATAAATTTTTGTGTAAATTATGTTTAATTAGCGCACTTGTTTTTGCGTTTTCAACATCGGCGTTTGCTCAAAGTAACGAGGTTGTTCTTGAGGACAACCGTACACTTACCCCTACCGGAAACGCACAGCTTTTAGACGATGTAACAGACAATGAAAATCTTCAGTTCATCACTGTTACGGCACGTGACGGAAATGTATTTTATTTTGTAATCGACCACGGCGCAGAAAGTGAAAATGTATATTTCCTTAATGTCGTTGATGAAGCAGACTTAAATGCACTTATCGAAAAAGAGGAAACCGAAGTTCCTGAAGAACCTATTCTCGAACCTGAAGTTGAAAAACCGGATGAAGACCTTGAGCCTATCGAAGATGTTGAACCCAAAGAATCTGAAGGTAATAACATAGGACTTATCGTTATACTTGTGATTGCTGTAGCAGCAGGTATCGGTGGTTATTACTACAAGGTTATTCTTCCTAAGAAGAAACTGAAGGATGCCGATGACATTGAAGACTTTGATTTCGGTGACGAAGACGATGAACTTGATGAAGATGTCAAGGAAGCTGAAGAAGTTTACGACACTGATGATGAAGAAACTGAATAATTTTTATTGCGGATAGCACCTCTTTATGGGGTGCTATCTGTATTATAAGAACGGAGGACTACAAAAGTGAAACTTATAATTTCTGAAAAACCGTCACAGGCCTTTGCATATGCAAAAGCTCTTGGTGTTAAAGGCAAAAAAGACGGATATATGGAGAGTAATGAATTTATCATTACTTGGTGTGTGGGGCATTTGATAACACTTTCTGACCCATCGGTTTATGATGAAAAATATAAAAAGTGGAACTATGATGATTTACCCATTCTTCCACCTAACTTCAAGTATCAGATTTCCAAAGATAAAGAAAAACAGTTCAAGGTTGTTAAATGGCTTATGAACCGCAAGGATGTAACCGAGATTGTGAACGGATGCGATGCCGGGCGCGAAGGTGAACTTATCTTCAGACTTGTATATATGCAAGCAGGTTGTGACAAGCCCTTTAGCCGACTTTGGATTTCATCTATGGAAGACTCTGCAATTCGTGAAGGGATGGCAAATCTTAAAACCCGAA
>JAFWWX010000318.1 GCA_017517985.1 Clostridia bacterium
GTTATCACTTTTATTGATTCAGGAATTAATTTGCGTTTTTTCCATATAATCCGTATAGTGATTTATAATTTCTTCTTCAAGAATCTCTCGAAATTCCCGGTTTATTGGGTGTGCAACATCTGAAATTCTTCCGTCTTTGCTTTTTTTATTGGGCATTACAGTAAAATATTTTGAATTTGCGTATACAACCTTGATATCATGAACGGTAAAACAATTATCGAAGGTTACTGACACTATTGCTTTAAGTGCATTTTCATCAAAAAGCTTTCTTATTTTTATTTCTGTAATTTTCATAACTCACACTCCTTATAAGATAGCTTTACCGAAACAAAAGTTATTATTCCTGCTATTTTACAATTCTGAAAGGATTTTAAAATTATGAATTATCAGCTAAGTGATATAAACCACGCATATTTTATCGGAATTGGAGGAGTCAGTATGTCCTCCCTTGCCTCCATTCTTTTGATAAAGGGTAAAAGGGTTTCCGGCTACGATATGAAAAAGTCCTCTGTAACAGAGAAGCTTTCACTCGAGGGTGCTGATATCACATATGACATCAATGCAAATATTCCGGAGTCTGTTGATACCATTATCTATACTGCCGCGATTAAGGGTGATAATCCTTTAATGATAAAAGCGAGATGCACAAAGGCTGTTATTCTCTCCCGTGCAGAGCTTCTCGGAATTGTTACAAACAGCTTTAAAACATCAATTGGCGTTGCCGGCACTCACGGGAAATCAACAACCACAGGTCTTCTTTCATCAATTTGTCTTTCGCACGATTCCGAAACCGCAGTTCTATCGGGGGCAAACCTTCCCTTTCTCGGCTCAAGTTACAAATGCGCCGACGGAGAAAGAATCGTTTATGAGGCATGTGAATATAAAAATTCATACCATTCCATGTTGCCGTCAATAAAAATTGTTCTAAACTGCGAACACGACCACGTAGACTTCTTCCCTACCATCAAGGATGTTACCGATTCTTTCAGAAAATATATTGATACACCGAGATTTCCAGGAAGCGATAATATTGCAGTAGTTAATCTTGACTGTCCTAACTGCATTTGTGCCTGTGAAAATACAAGTGCCGATGTTTATTATTATTCGGTGAAAACCGATACCGATTTTTATGCTTACGATATTGATATGAGCAGCGGATACGGTAAATTTTCAATTCGTCTCTTTGACGGAAAAAAGATTGAAAATATAAAGCTTATTATTCCGGGAATACACAATGTTTCAAACTCCGTCGCAGCCTCTGCCGCCGCTTACCTTTCCGGCGTGAGCCTTGAAAATATAAAAAAAGGTCTTGAGACCTTTACAGGTGTATCAAGACGCTTTGAGTTTCTAGGAGAATATTCCGGTGCAAAAATATTTGATGACTATGCTCATCATCCGGATGAGATTCTGGTAACACTTAAAGCCGCAAGAGCTCTTTCCTCTGGAAGAATAATATGCGTATTCCAGCCGCACACCTATTCAAGAACATATGAAATGCTTGATGAATTTGCCACTTCACTGTCACTTGCAGACAAGGTTTATCTCTGCGACATATATGCCGCAAGAGAAATTAACACAACCGGCGTTTCATCACACGATATTGCAAATAGAATGACTATAGCAGAATGTCCCGGCTCTTTTGAAAACATTGCAGAAATACTGAAAAAGGAACTTAAATCCGGTGACTTTTGCTTGACAATGGGCGCAGGCGAAGCTTATAAGGTTGCGGAAATACTTTTATCAAAACAATAAAACAAAAAAATTCAAGGAAGTCACCTTAAAAAGTGACTTCCTTAATTTTCGACAATTCATCATATATGTATTTTGCCGCATTTCCGAAAAGCTCCCTGCGGATATTTTCTGAGAGAACATTTCTTCTCTCGTCATCTGAAAGTAGGTTCACAACGGCATCTGGTATTTCGTCATTATCCGCGACTGCAACGGCACAATCAATTTTTTCAAAAAATTCGCGGTTATGAAGCTCACAGCCTGCAACTGCATTTACAAACACCATAGGTTTATGTAATGCCGAACATTCAGTTGTACTGATGCCTCCGGGCTTTGTAACAAACACATCACACGCCACCATATATTCATACATTTGATTTGTATATCCTATTACGAGGAAATTATCCGTCTGCTTCGGCTGCATTTTATTATAAAGACGCTTGTTGCTTCCGCAAACAAGAATCATAACAGTTTCCTCGTCTAGCTTTTTAAGTATTTTTTCCGCTACCTTTTCCATAGGTCCGCAACCCATACTTCCACAACACATAACCAATATTTTCTTATCATTAGGAAGATTGAGAATACTTCTTGCGTTTTCCTTATTGCTTTTTTCGAAAAAGCTTTGGTTTATCGGTATTCCCGACGCATAAAGCTTTTCACGCGGGATTCCGCATTTACAGAACTCGTCTTTCAAATCCGAATGTGGAATGAAGTATTTATCAAGCTTTGAACTGTTTGTGCTGGGAGCACAGGTATAGTCCGTTGCAACAAGCGATGTCTGCAAAGGCTTTTCACTTATTTTTATAAGTTCTGTGACCAGAAGCGCGGCAAAGGGATGCGTACAGATAATGTTGTCTATCTCGTTTTCTTTTACATATTCATAAAGCTTTTTGACACCTCTTGTAAGAAGCTTATACAAAAGAGAGCCTTCAGCAAAAAAAGAGTCGTGTTTTTCCGACATAGCATACCCCTTATCAAAGAGTTTAGGGGAATGCCTGTATATACTGGTGTGTCCTTTACCTATTATTTTGGAAAATCTTTTAGATGAAAATTTAAGTGAATCCTGCAATTCGCAAAATTCGCCATTCTGTTCATACACCTGGCATATCGCTCCGGCACTTGAGTTATGTCCCTGTCCGGTGTTGCACGTCAATATTAGTGTTCTCATACTTCTGACACCTTTTCCCATAACATTCGTATTTTATCATTTTTTTATAGGTTTTCAACATTTTAGGTCTTACATATCTTTGAATAATTATATAAGGCAAATTGCCCATTATCCACATAATACACAAAATCGTCCCACCGGAACTATTCCATATAATTTTACAATACAACCCACAAATTATAAGTACAAAATGGATTAGCTCCGCAACGCACGATTCATCAATGAGACGTTTTAGGCACGTCGCATCGGAAGCAATATCAAAGGTTTTCGGAACCATGAATTTTACAAAAGTGCTCATATCGGGAAGTTTATCTTTCCATTTACGGATTTTCAGCTTTTCGTATATTCTTCCATTACTCTCGAATTTAAAACTTTTGAACGGAAAGATTTCAGAATTAAACAATTTCCTTGGAAGTATCAAACCAACCAAAAAACCGCCAAAACCTACTATTGCTAGATACAAAACACAGTTTATAAAATATCCCTTCGTATCAACCACTCCTTACCATAAAACCACACTTATTATAATGCATTTCTTCAAAAATGTCAATAGATAATATTCATCATTTGCTTTTATCTGTAAAAAGTAAATAAGAATCGAATATTTTCAAATAGGGGTTGAAAATATCTTTTATTTATGATATAATGTAGATAATTTTGTATATAACAGCAAAAAAATACTTTTTACAAATCTATTGATGAAAGGTTTGGATTGAAATATGGATAGTATTCAGGAACAAAAGAAAATTATCTTTTCAGGTGTACAGCCAAGCGGAATTCTTACATTGGGAAACTATCTTGGTGCGATAAAAAACTGGGTTGCTCTTCAAAACGATTATGATTGTCTTTACTGTGTTGTTGACCTTCATGCAATTACTGTAAGACAAGTTCCTGCAGATCTCAGAAGAAGAACTCTTGAGGGTCTTGCTCTTTACACCGCCTGTGGAATTGACCCGCAAAAAAGTACTATGTTTGTTCAGAGCCATGTTCCTGCACACGCAGAACTTAGCTGGGTTTTGGGATGTAATACAATGTTCGGTGAGCTTTCAAGAATGACTCAATTCAAGGACAAATCTTCAAAGCACTCAGATAATATCAACGCAGGACTCTTTACATATCCTGTTCTTATGGCAGCTGATATCCTGCTTTACGGCACCCATGTTGTTCCTGTTGGAATCGACCAAAAGCAGCATCTTGAACTCGCAAGAGATATTGCGAACAGATTTAACGGTGTTTACGGCGAAACATTTGTTGTTCCGGAGCCTTACATTCCCAAGACCGGTATGAAAATTAACTCGCTTACAGAGCCTACAAAGAAAATGAGCAAGTCCGACCCTAACGAAAACTCATACATTGCAATAATTGAACCAAGAGATGTTACAATCAAGAAAATCAAAAGAGCTGTAACTGATTCTGACGCTCACGTTTGCTATGCCGAAGGCAAGGATGGCATAAACAACCTCATGAATATATACTCATCCTTTACCGGTAAATCCTACGAAGAAATCGAAAAGGAATTTGACGGCAAAGGTTACGGAGATTTCAAGGCTGCTGTCGGCGAAACTGTTGCAGACGGGCTTCAGGGTGTAAGAAACAAATATGAAGAAATTATAAAAGATAAGACTTACCTTGAGGAAATTATGAAAAACGGCAGAGACAGAGCTGCATATCTTGCAAGAAAGACTCTTTCAAAGGTATATAGAAAAGTTGGTTTTTACGGTATAAAGTGAGGTAAAATTAAATGTTTGAAACAGCTACCTATCAAAGCATTGTCACCCTTTTAATTGCTATCCTTTGTGCATTTCTCATCACATTTACAACAACACCAATAGCACGTGTTATCGCCTTTAAGGTCGGTGCAATCGATATCCCGAAGGATAAAAGAAGAATGCACAAGGAGCCTATTCCCCGAATGGGCGGTCTTGCAATATTCCTTGGATTTGCAATAACAGTAATTGTTTTTCTCGCTCCCACAAAAGAAATTAACGGTATGCTTCTCGGCGCGCTTTTGCTGGTTGTTACCGGAATATTTGATGATATTTATTCCCTTCCCGCGCTATTCAAGCTGTTTCTTCAGCTTGCAGCATCAACTATTGCCGTACTCATGGGCAATGTTATCAACAGTGTTACAATATTTGGAAACTACATTAACTTCGGTAATTTCGCCATCCCCCTTTCTGTCATCTGGATTACTGCTCTTATAAATGCAGTTAATCTCATTGACGGTCTTGACGGTCTTTCCTGCGGTGTCTCTGCAATTTCCTCTGTGTCTATGCTGTTCTCAGCTTTCTTCTTGCCGGAGCCTTCCTTTGCAATCATTCTCCTGATTGCCTCTCTCGCAGGTGCCTGCATAGGCTTTCTCCCCTTTAATTTTAATCCGGCAAGCATATTTATGGGTGACACGGGAGCTATGTTCCTCGGTTATTCTCTTGCAATAATCTCTATTCAGGGCTTCTTTAAAATTGATGCCCTCCTGTCTTTCTGGATTCCTTTCCTTGTTTTTGCACTTCCTATTCTTGACACTTCTTTTGCATTCACAAGAAGAATCCTCCATGGAAGGAGCCCATTCTCTGCTGACAGAGGACATATCCACCACAAGCTTATAGATATGGGCTTTTCTCAGAAGCAGTCAGTTATGATACTTTACTCAATATGCGGTATTCTTGGTGTTTCTGCAGTTCTTTTTGCTATGGACAGACCAATTGAAGGCATTTCCGTAATATTCGTTGCCCTGTTTATATATCTTCTTAATTGGATCTTCGTAAATAAGAATCCGGAAACCCGTGAGCATATGGGAATGGGACTCAGTCCTCAACCCGGTACAGATACAGAAAATAATGAAAACAAAACCGTCGAAGAATAATTTTAAATCTCAACACAGTTGAAAGGAACAGGCATTTATATGAAAAAAATTAAGGTTATGCCAATATTTGGAACAAGACCGGATGCAATAAAAATGTGCCCTCTCATTCATGAACTGAGAAAGCACGAGCAAATCGAAACTGTTGTTTGTGTAACGGGACAGCACAGAGAAATGCTTCTTTCCGTACTGGATTTTTTCAACATCATACCTAAATACAACCTTGACATTATGCGTCCCAATCAGACGCTTGAAACGATAACAACTGACATTATTGAAAAGCTCTCTCCCGTACTCAAGGAAGAACAGCCTGACCTTGTACTTGTTCACGGTGACACTAGTACAGCCTTTGCTGCCGCTGTAACCGCTTTTTACAA
>JAFWWX010000319.1 GCA_017517985.1 Clostridia bacterium
AAAGAAAAAGCGGAATCGAGAAATCGTAGGAATCTTGGTTCCGCTTGTTTTAATTGCTGATTATATTTGTTCCCAATTTGCAGGGAAGCCCATTGCGCTAAGAATATCATTTTTGCTCAGGGCGGTGGTGTTTTTAATGTAGTGGTCAATTGTGTTTGTAAGGTTTGTTTTGAATTTATTAAAATCGTCAGCACCAAGGAAATACTTAAATGCAATAACAATAGCAAATAAATCACGGATGCCTTTATCATAGGTATCCTATTTGCTTGAGAGCGCCTGTCGCATACTCTTTATCAGCAATTATTAAGTTTTATCATTTACGAGCTTGTCGATTTGCTGCTTGTATGTAAGGAATGACTGCGCCATAATAACCTCCGTATATAAGTAAAGGAGTCCCATCAGGAACTCCTTTGGTTGCAGTCCTCGCAGGATCCTGCAACTCGATCACTAAAACCATTATACATCAAAACTCAACAAAATTCAAGTATAATAAAGTAAAACAGATTAATACATCTTACATAAGCTACAGTTTGTAGAAATATTTTTTGATAATTGGGAGTATATAGTTGACAGTATATACGAATAAAATGAGCCTCCAAGAAAATACTCCTCGGAGGCTCAAAATATTGTATCGTAGATGAATTTGTGGTATAATTAGATATCAGCTTTCCATAAGCCGTGGAGATTGCAGTAAGCATAAGCTGCAACAGGTTTTTCATCAGAAAGAGCAAAGGTTACAACAGGATCCTTTCCGATTTCAAGGCATTTACGCTGACCTCCTCTGTCGGTCTGGAGATATACCCAAACGATGTGATGTTCTTCTGTCATAGGATGCTCAACGGAACCGATTGTAACGGTTATAGTATTGTTGTCAACACTTACTACCGGAATATGTTTTTCGTGGCTTGCTTCAACTGTACCCGGTTCAAGCTTTGTCATTTTCTGACCGCAGCACATCATAGGCACTCCTGCATCGTGAATCATACCGATTAAATTTCCGCAATGCTCACAGATATAAAATTTGTTGTTATCACACATGATAAACACCTCCGTATAATTATTTATCTATATTTTACCATAGATATGCAAAAAATACAATAATATTATGTGATAACATCACAGAAAATAAAAAAACTATAATATATAATACAACTAACATAGGAAAGGAGCTGATGTGAATATGACAGCTTTGAATAAAGATATAGTTTACGATATGATAATAGTTGGCGGAGGCCCGGGGGGATACACATCAGCACTTTATGCTGCAAGAGCCGGATTTAATGTCTTGGTTCTTGAAAAATTTTCAGCAGGCGGACAAATGGCGTTGACGCATCAAATTGACAATTATCCCGGATTTGAGGATGGAATTGACGGATTTTCGCTTGCTGATAAAATGAAAAAACAAGCGGAACGATTTGGTGCAAGAAGTGAAAATGCCGAAGTAATTAAAGTTAATCTTACGGTAAATCCAAAAGAAATAGAGACTGCAAAGGGGACATTTTTATCAAAAACAGTCCTACTCGCTTCAGGGGCGAACCCAAGAGAGCTTGGCGTTGACAAAGAAACTGAACTTATAGGACGAGGCGTTGCATACTGTGCCTCCTGTGACGGAATGTTTTACAGAGGCAAAACAGTTGTTGTGGTTGGCGGAGGAAATACTGCTGCTGCAGATGCAATTCTTCTAAGTCGTATTGCAAAAAAGGTTATCATTGTTCATCGCAGAGACACCCTAAAAGCAACAAGGATTTACCATGAGCCTTTAATGAATGCAGAAAATGTGGAGTTCAAATGGGATAGCACGGTTACGGAACTTTTGTATGAAGATAAAATAACAGGTGTTAAGATTAAAAATGTCAAAACAGGAGAAGAAAGCATAATTGATTGTGACGGTGTATTTGTAAGTGTGGGAAGAAAGCCTGCAACTGATTTTCTCGGAAGTCAACTTGATTTGGATGAGAACGGATACATCATTGCAGACGAAACAACAAAGACAAGCATCCCCGGTGTGTATGCTGTCGGCGATATAAGAACTAAACAGCTTCGTCAGGTAGTTACCGCTGTTTCGGATGGTGCAATGGCAGTTCATTCGGCGGAAGAATATCTTGCTGAAGAACATAAAGGGAGTGAAATTTAATGCAATATTTAATATCGTTTCTTGAAGGGATTATCACCTTTATATCGCCTTGCTTGCTTCCAATGCTGCCCATATACATTTCATATTTTGCAGGCGGCGGAGAAAGAACTACTGCAAAAACATTAAAGGGTGCTGTCGGCTTTGTAACAGGTTTCACCATTGTCTTTGTAATGCTTGGAGCATTGGCAGGAACAGTTGGAAGCTTCCTTCGTGAATACCAGACAACAGTAAACATCATTTCAGGACTGATTGTGATAATTTTCGGACTGAATTTTCTTGGAGTATTTAAACTAAATATCTTCAAAGGAAATCAGCGCTCTGTTAAAACAGATAATATGGGATTTTTCTCTGCAATGCTTTTTGGAATTATCTTTTCCGTAGGCTGGACTCCTTGTGTGGGAGCGTTCTTAGGCTCCGCATTGATGCTGGCATCTCAGCAAGGTCATATAGCAGAAGGAATGCTGATGCTGCTTAGTTATTCATTGGGACTTGGAATACCCTTTATACTAAGTGCGGTGCTGATTGACTACCTCAAATCAGCGTTTAACTGGATTAAGAGAAATTACAAAATCATTAACCTTATAAGCGGCAGCCTACTTGTTATAATTGGTATTATGATGGCAACAGGAACGCTTGGGCAGCTTTTGAATCTGCTCAGTTAGGAGGCACTATGAAAAATAATAAAACACTAATAATACTTATTCTTGCATTTGTTGTTCTGCTTGGTGGTGCATATATCCTTTATTCTCAGCTTGGTGAGTCGCAGACACCCGATCAGCTTTCAGTAGAACAACAAGAGAATAGTGAAACAGAAGAAAATAAAAAAACATTAGCACCAGATTTCACAGTTTATGATGCTGACGGAAATCAAGTTAAGCTGCATGACTTTATAGGTAAGCCAATAGTCCTCAATTTCTGGGCAAGCTGGTGCGGTCCCTGCCAGATGGAAATGCCGGACTTTCACGAAAAATATCTCGAGCTTGGTGATGAAATAAACTTCCTGATGGTAAACATGACTACCGGACGAGAAACCTTAGAGAGTGCAAAGAATTTTATCGCAGAAAAAGAATACACTTTCCCGGTATTTTATGATACAAAATCTGATGCTGCCGCAACATACGGAGCATATTCCTTGCCGACAACATATTTCATTGACTCTAGAGGCTATGCTATTGCACAGGCCACAGGTGCTATTGACGGCGAAACATTGCTGCGTGGAATTGATATGATTAAATAAATTATCCGTCGAGGAATAATTCTCGACGGAAATTTTTGTTTGCTTTGTTTCTTGTATAAATCTGATTTTTGTGATACAATAAATAGAAAATACAGACATGCGAGGATAGCTATTATGGAATTTCAAAACTACTTTCCAATATGGGATAAATTAAATAAAGCAGAGCAAGACCGCATCACAGACAACTTGATTACCAGAAAGGTAACAAAAGGAACTGTAATTCATAACGGCAGTATGGAATGTACCGGACTTCTTTTGATAAAAACCGGACAGCTTCGTGCATACATTCTTTCCGATGAAGGCAGAGAAATCACAATCTACCGTCTTTTCGACAGGGATATGTGCTTGTTTTCAGCCTCCTGTATTATGCGTTCTATTCAGTTTGATATAACAATTGAAGCCGAAAAGGATACCGATTTATGGATTATTCCAGCAGAGCTTTACCAGAGCATTATGAAAGAATCTGCACCCGTTGCCAATTACACAAATGAGCTTATGGCAACAAGATTTTCTGATGTAATGTGGCTGATAGAACAGATTATGTGGAAGAGTCTTGATAAGCGCTTGGCAGAATTTCTTCTTGAGGAAATTTCTATAGAGGGAACAGAAAAACTAAAAATTACCCACGAAACTATTGCAAATCATCTTGGCTCTCACCGTGAGGTAATGACGAGAATGCTCAAATATTTTCAAAATGAAGGAATGGTTAAGCTCTCCCGTGGTATGATAGAAATTACAGATTCTGAAAAGCTTGAAAGCTTAAGCGATGAATAAATGAATGTCCGCCGATAGTGCTATCCGGCGGACATTTTATGTTTACAGCAATGCAAGGATTGCTTCCTTTGGTTTTGCTCCCATTGATTGATTTATGATTTTGCCATCCTTGATAACCACCAGTGTCGGTATGCTCATAATACCGAACTGTGCTGCAAGCTCTGACTGCTCGTCTACATTGACCTTGCCAACCTTGATGTCAGGGCGTTCCTCGGCGATTTCCTCTACGATGGGCACTACCATACGGCAAGGACCGCACCACGGTGCCCAGAAATCCAAGAGAACAGGTCTGTCTGAATTTAGAACTTCACTTTGAAAATTGTTTTTGTTAATATTTATAGCTGCCATATTGTTATCCTCCTTTTTCTTTTGTGTCTTTATATTACCACAACTTTTTATGCTTTTCTGTGATATTATCACATAAAATACATATAACCCTGTAACAAAATAAGACACGCCTTAAACAAAGAAAAGGCGGAATCGAGAATTGAAAAGTTCTCGGTTCCGCTTGTTTCATTTTACGGCAAAAATTCCGGCATAGTCTTATATCGGTTAACGCCGTGATTGGTTGAACGAATTAAAATGTCCTCGGAGATTGTTGCAAGGAGCTTCTTTG
>JAFWWX010000320.1 GCA_017517985.1 Clostridia bacterium
GTGAAGATATTGATTACGCTATTCCGAGAAGCAGAAGTATAAAACAGTTTTTCAGAATTATGAGCCAGAAGGGTTATTGGTTTGATGACGGAAAGATTGGTTACCGTACCGACAAGTACGGAGTTAAGCTTTCAAACCTTGGTGATGAATACTCTTATGAAAGTCTTTGGGATAGGATTAACCATCAGAGGCTTTATGAGGTGGATGAAAATTTTTATAACTATACCTGTGCGAATAATTATTTGCGTAACCAAACCTTTATTTATTGTTACAAGGGTTATGAGTTTAAAGAGTCGGCAAAAAGCTACCGTTATCCTGAAAGTTTCAGCAGAACAGTTTCAGATTTTACAAAGCTGATTGTTGGAGGTGCCGTACTCGGTGCACCTGTTATCTCACTTTTATTTCTTGCTCTGTTATTTGTGGGAGCAATAGCTGAAAAGAACAACTGCAATCCTCATCCTTTCTCACCAAAGATGAAATACTCTGCACCGAGGATTGAGTTTATGCATAAGCAGATTGAGCTTGCAATAAACGAAAAGCTTTATGACTTTGCGGAGGTTGATAAATTCATTTCAAGGACAGAAATCCGTATGGAGGAACTAAAAACTCAGCGTAATAAAATTTACAATCAAATCAGAAGATGCAAAGACCCGACGGCTAAGGAAGACCTTATTGACCGTCGGGATTTTCTTACGTCTGAAATCGGAGCATTGCGAGAAAAGATTAACATTGCAAAAAGAATTATTAAAGACAGACCGGGGCTTGAGGAAAGTCTTGAAGCTGAGAAGGCGCTTATCCGTGAATGGTATTTCCCCGAAAGGGCTCAGGTCAAAGAAAAATATTATGAAGGGAGGTAGATGCTATGAACGCTGAAGAGCTTTGCAAGAAAATGCAGGAAGAGAAAAAGGCTGACAGTGATGAGTATTACGAGGAAGAAATGTCTTCACATGAATATCTCGACAAATATTTCGGTACACCGTATTTTTCAGTCAGAAAATTCTTTAGACTTTGCGATGCAGAGAAAAGAAAATTTAGAAGAAATTATTAATTTTATGGAGGTAAACTATGTTTAATCAAAACATCAAATCGCCGGTAAACATTCCGGTATCAAAAATTCATCCCTTTGAGGGAAATCCCTACAAGGTGCTTGACAATGAGGAGATGAACTTTCTCATTGAAAGCATACAGCAACAAGGTATCATTTCCCCTGTTGTTGTAAGACCGCTTGAAAACACAAAAGACGAATACGAGGTAATCTCAGGTCATCGAAGGCTGAGAGCATCACAGAAAGCAGGGCTGGAAACAGTACCTGCTTTTATTTATGCCATAAACCGTGATGAAGCGGCTATTATGCTTGTGGACAGTAATCTTCACCGTGGGCATATACTCCCGTCGGAAAAGGCGTTTGCTTACAAATTGAAGCTTGAAGCAATTAAGAGGCAAGGCGAAAGAACAGACTTAACTTCCCGTCAAGTTGTCGGGAAGTTAGAAAGTGCAGATCTCGTTTCTGACACTGAAAGTGGCAGGCAGGTACAGAGATATATCCGTCTGACTTATCTCATTCCCGAATTGCTTGACCTTGTTGATGAAAAGCGAATTGCATTTACACCTGCGGTAGAGCTTTCATATCTCAATGAGGTGGAACAGGCTGATTTGGTTGAAGAAATCTCAGTTTGTGATGCTACTCCGAATTTATCTCAGGCACAAAGGCTTCGTGCAATCAGCAGAGAAGAAGGTCTTACTCCTGAGGATATAGGTGAAATCTTGGCGGAAGAAAAGGCAAATCAAAGACCTACAGTAAAATTCTCCGTTGAACGCTTACAAAAGGTTGCTCCGAAGGTAAAAGAAAGTGATCTTGAAAACTTTGTTATGAAAGCTTGTGAGCACTATTACAGATACCTTCAGCGACTGCGAAACAGAGATGCGAGGTGATGAGTATTGATTAGCAAAATTATTGATTTATATGAAGACTTAAAGGCAGAGTTTATAAGAATCATAAGCGATGTAAAAGGTGAATATGCTTTCAATATTCCTGATGTTTCAACTTTTACCAAAGAACAGAAAATCGCATTTGACCAAATGATAGATTTCCTTGCAGATATGATTGAGAAATACGGTGATAAGATACCAAAAAATGATACAGAAATCAGAAACAAGAAAACAGCTTAAAAGCACTGTGAGGCAGGGTTGTCCTGCCTCACACATTTGTCGAATATGCGAAAGAAAAATATAATCAAAATGAAAAATTACAAGGAGTTGAAAATATATGAAACGATTAAATTGCTATATCTATACCCGTGTTTCAACATCAATGCAGGTTGAAGGCTTCAGCCTTGATGCACAGAGAGAAAAGCTCCGTAAATATGCCGAGTATCAGGAAATGCATATTGCAGGTGAGTACAGTGATGAAGGTAAATCAGGTAAAAACATTGGCGGAAGACTTGAGTTTCAGAGGATGTTATCAGACATCGCAAGTGGCAAA
Organism: Clostridia bacterium; assembly: GCA_017517985.1. The sequence continues at coordinate 2,483 of JAFWWX010000320.1, forward strand.
GACAGTATTGATTATGTGTTAGTTTTCAAGCTATCCCGTTTCGGTAGAAATGCCGCTGATGTACTTTCGTCATTACAGATTATGCAGGATTACGGTGCAAATCTTATCTGTGTTGAGGACGGTATAGACAGCTCAAAGGATAGCGGTAAGCTGATGATTTCCGTTTTATCAGCTGTTGCTGAAATTGAGCGTGAGAATATTCTTGTTCAGACTATGGAAGGCAGAAAGCAAAAGGCAAGAGAAGGTAAATGGAACGGTGGTTTTGCCCCTTACGGATATTATCTTGAAAAGGGTGAATTGAAGATTGCCGAAGATGAGGCTGAAACCATACGCATTATATTTGATAAATATATAAATACAAATATGGGTGCAAATGGTATTGCTAAATATCTCAACCAACATGGCATTGCTAAAAAGCCAAGACAGAACGGTACATTAGATACCTTTTCTGCACATTTCATAAAGCTGGTTATACAGAATCCCGTGTATTGCGGAAAGATTGCTTTCGGCAGACGAAAGACAGAAAAGATTAACGGTACCCGAAATGAGTATCATATAGTAAAGCAAGAACAATATCCCATATATGACGGTATTCACGAAGCTATTGTATCTGTTGAAGATTGGGAGCTAGCTCAACAGAAGCGTAAAAAGTTAGGTGTTAAACGGGAAAAGATTTACAATCTCGACCACGAGCATTTATTATCAGGATTGCTTCGCTGTCCTGTTTGCGGTGCAGCAATGTACGGCAATATTAACCGTAAGAAAAAGCCTGACGGTACAATCTACAAAGACCATTTTTATTATGCATGTAAGCATCGTATGAAAGTTGACGGACACAAGTGCGATTATCACAGACAATGGAA
>JAFWWX010000321.1 GCA_017517985.1 Clostridia bacterium
TACAGGAATAACAATTTCAGAAATAAGCACACATCCGGAAAAAGCATAATCACCGATATAAGTAATTGTATCGGGAAGATTTATTCTCTCAAGTGCCGTACATCCGTCAAAAGCGTGAGTACCAATATAAGAAATTCCGGGATAAAGGGTTACATATTTAAGTCCTGTGCATCCAAAGAACGCATAATCGCCTATTGCCGTAACATTCTGCGGAACAATAAAGCCGGAAAGACCGCAACAGCCGTGGAAAGCTGCATAGCCGATAGAGGTAATACTGCCGGGCAATGACAGGCTGTAAATATTTCTGCAGCCATAGAACGCACACGCACCAATACTTGTTACGCCATCCTCAATTATAACAGTATGAATTTTGTCGGCATAAGCAAACCAGGGTGCTTCGCCTGCGGCAAAATCGGGAATGGCGCCAGTACCGGAGATGGTTAGAACATAATTGTAGCCAAGATTGTAGGTCACACCATTCGGGAATGTACCGGAGAGTAAGCCATTAAATTTTGATTGATATTCTTCTTCGGTTATTGGAACAAATGGGACCTTGGTAGAGGCCATGCCGTTATACAAAGCGTTATTTTTAAGAAACTCCTCTATAGAACTTCCGGCGAAGCCGTAAACGGTCATATTTTTAGGTATATCAGGAAACATCGCGTCTGCGCCAAAAATATTATAACTATAGTCATAGTCACCATACCTATTAGGGGTGAATATTATGTTTTCTGGAATATAGATGCTATTTAAAGCGGTTGAACACGAAAATGCATAATCCTCTATTTCATTAATGCGTCTCGGCAATAGAATACATTTTACAGAAGTTCCGGTGAAGGAGCTCGCACCTATCGTTGTTACACTTGAAGGAACAAGATATATTTCATCGTCCTTACCTGCAGGAAACCACACAAGCTTTTTACCATCTGCCGTGAACACTACGCCATCCATCGACTTAAAATAAGAGTTATCCTTTGAAATATTTATAGTGTTCACAGAATACGGAACTCTATCTCCATACGATCCACTAATAACTATTTTTTCAATAGTCGAAGGAAGTGAAATAGATGTCAGGCTTTTACAGTACAACACGCAACTATCTCTAAATTCAGTCACGCCCTCTGGGATTGCCAGCGTTTCAATAGCTGTATTTTCAAAAGCACTACCTTCTATTTCAGTAACAGTCGAAGGTATAGTTATGCTTTTCAAAGACCCGGATCTAGAAAAAGCTCCGTAGCCTATTTTGGTTACTCCTTCGGGGATAACATATGAAGTGTCTGTCCTGCCATCGGGATATCGTATAAGAGTCTTACCGTCATAAGAAAAAAGAACACCGTCTATACTTTTAAAGCTTTTATTCCCTGCCTCAACGAATATATTCTTAACATATGTAGAATCGCAAGGCTCATGCCATGTATCGGACAAGTATGCATCATAATAACCTTTTATGTTTGCGGGTATAGTATAGCTTTCAATTCCCTGCATTCTCGAATAATAAGCATGGCTCATATTCGTCATGCTTTTTGGATATGTTATCTGTATTACATTTTCAACACCATAAAAACACTCACTTTCGATATCGGTTATTCCTTCGCCAATCTCTATTCTTTTAATGCTTTTATAGTTGTCAATACAATTGTCTACACTCTCTGCAAAACCTAAAGCGCCATTTCCGGTAATCTTAAGTGTGCCGTCGTCATATAGCTTCATATATACGCCATAACCGCTTTTCCAACTTTCAATCACCTTCGCCGCACTCACCGAAAAGGAAAAAATGCTGACAAACACAAGTGAAATTACCATAAGAAGTAGGATTTTTGCTTTGCTTTTCATTTCTTTTTCCTCCAAAAATAAAAAATGCACCAACCGAAGTCAGTGCATAAAAAACGCTGCTCCGATTGCTGCGAAACAAATCAATTACATACGACATAGGCGTGTGTTTTTAGAGCATGCATTTTTACAAAGAAAAATACACACTACCATATGTCACCTTATTTGATTTGTTTCGCAATGTCATTATATCACAATATTTTATGTTTGTAAAGTACATTTGGAAAATTTGGGTAAATAAATATACCTGTGGAACTTCGGATTTGTTAGTATAAAAAACAGCTTGTCCCAATGCTTGAGACAAGCTTAATTTTATTTCTTTGATATTTTTTTAAATATATTCGTCAGCAAAAGCACAAACAAGACACCACTCAAGGCTCCTGCTGTATCAAGCAGACAGTCAAGAAATGAGCCATTGCGTCCCGGAATAAAACTTTGATGAAATTCATCTGATAAAGAATAAACAAAACAGATACTCACAGAAGTAATGATTTGTTTAACAGCACAGGGAGTTTTGTTTTTAAAACCTGAAATATAATTTCTGTAAGCCATAGTCACAGATACACCAAGGAAAAAATATATCAGATAGTGAGCAATTTTGCGTATTATCTTTTCAATCAGATAAATTGCATCAAAGGATACAACAGACGGAAATAGCTTTTGTGTCACACTTTGACTGACATTACCTGATGAATCTCCGTTTTGTGCAGAAAATAAAAAGATTACACCTGCAATGAGAACAGAAATTATTGTCCATATATAAAACTTTACTTTTTGTCTTTTCACTTTTTAAAAAATATCAACCGGGAAAAGAATCTTCAGCTGATTAAGCTTTGATGCATAGGCTGCCTGCTGCTTGTCGGAAAGAACCTTCTGTGAAAGCTGAGCCTTAATTTCATCAAAGGGTATTTCTTTTGCTTCATTCTTTTTGTTGAGTTTAATAAGATGATAACCAAACTGTGTCTGAACAGGTCCTGCAATTTCTCCATCATTCATTTCAAAAACAGCTTTATCAAATTCAGGTACCATCTGTCCTCTTCCAAACTGTCCAAGATTTCCGCCCTGTTGCGATGAAGGACAGGAGCTGTGTTCTTTTGCAGCATCCTCAAACGAAATCTTGCCTTCATTGATTTCAGCAAGAATTTCTTCTGCTTTTTCCTTAGTATCAACAAGAATGTGACTTGCTTCAACGGTTTCACCGCCCATAAGCTCAGCCTTGTGTTCATCATAGAATTTCTTTACTTCTTCGTCAGTAATCTTAATGCCTGAAATTGCCTTTTCAATTGCGAAGTTTGCAAGCATTTCATCTTTTATCTTTACAAGTTCAGTCTTGAATTTTGGGTCATATTCGTAAAGATTCTTCTTGGCATCACAAAGAAGAAGATTCTTGTTTATAAGCTGTTCGAGTACTGCTTTTCTGCCCTGAGGATTGTTGTACGCCTCTCCCCTCTGTCCGAGTGCAAGAATTGTTGCGTCAACATCAGCCTCAGTAATTACTATGGTGTCAACCTTTGCAAGAATTTTTGAATTAATGTCCATTGTTATATGTCTCCTGAAAATTTTTTAATTATTATAGCAAAGTATTTTGAAATATTACGCAATTATTCTTTAACAGTTAGGAAACTATTCTTCGGACGAATCATTATTTTCGTTTACTCCATCAATATTTTCTCTCTGCTTGTCAACCTTATATACTATTTCGTCATTCATAAGTGAGCAAATAACCTTGTCCCCTGCCTTTATATTTCCTTCAAGCATTCCTGTAGAGAATGAATCCTCTATTTTTTGCTGTATAGCACGCCTTAAAGGTCTTGCTCCGTATGTCGGGTCAAATCCGACTTTTGAAATGTGAGAGTACACATCGTCTGTAAACTCAATTTCGATTTCAAGCCTGTTAATTCTCGCTGTAACTTCAGACAGCATAAGTCTTGTTATTTTTTCAATATCTTCTGTTGACAGTTTATTGAAAATTACAATTTCGTCGAGTCTATTTAAAAATTCTGGTCTGAAGTTTTCTCTAAGTGCATTCATAACAACTTCCGTTGTTTTATTCTTCATATCTTTTTCTTCGGTAGATGCAGAGAAACCAAGTCGTCTTGGCTCAGTAATATTAGATGAGCCGAGATTGGATGTCATAATTATAATTGTATTCTTAAAGTCTACTTTTCTTCCGTGGCTGTCAGTCAGTTGACCGTCTTCAAGAATCTGAAGCATAATGTTGAAAACATCAGGATGAGCCTTTTCTATTTCGTCAAAAAGGACAACGCTGTAGGGTTTTCGTCTTATTTTTTCTGTAAGCTGACCTGCGTCATCAAATCCTACATATCCGGGAGGCGCACCGATGAGCTTTGATACACTATGCTTTTCCATATATTCAGACATATCAATTCTAATTATAGCATTTTCATCTCCAAATACAGCTTCGGCAAGTGCTTTTGAAAGCTCTGTTTTTCCAACACCGGTA
>JAFWWX010000061.1 GCA_017517985.1 Clostridia bacterium
ATACGAAAAAGCTCCTATTAATGCAAAGAAATTACATATCTAAAACAAATCACTTGCATCTATTATGTAAGTGAAAGCCACAAAACAAAAAAGAGTACCTTGTGTACTCTTTTTTGTTTTGTTATTTTCTTTATTTGAATTCTTGCAACAAACTGCACTTGTTAACAAGCGCATGCCATATCGACTGAGCGTGGCGAAGTCGGTAGTCAGAGGAGTGCTCGCTTCCTGCGGAAGAGGAAGAGCACGCCTCTGAAACGCAGTAGCCACAGTTTGAAGAATGCGATTTATTCGCCACGCACAAACTGTGAAGCTACAAGGTGTCGGCTGCACACAGTAATTGTTTAAATAAAAGTAAAGTAGTCCTCACTAAGACATTCGAGTCCAACTTGGGGAGCCAAAAAAGCGTACTGAATTTTCAGTACGCTTTTTTAGTGTTAAGCTTTACTTTTTTTGTATGAAAAATTTATTTGTAATATATTTGAGTTTTTCGGTACTTAAGAGGAGATATGCCATATTTTTTTGTAAAACATCTTGAAAAATAGAATTGGTCACAGAAACCTAAAAGTTCACTGATGTCTTTGATGGACAAACTATTGTTCTGCAGCTCACATTCTGCTGTAAACATAATATGGTCATCTATGTATTTTCCAATAGGAATTCCTGTTTCTTCACGAAAACATTTTCTGAGTTTTTGTGGCGAAGTGAATAATGCATCGGCAATTTCTTTAACTTTTAAATTGGCGGATAGATTTTTGCCGATATATTCCATTGCTTCGGTAATATAGTATGAATATTTCTTTATTTCTATATCTGCTTTAAATTTCATACATTTACATACAAGGTTATATAGATAGACCTTTATTTGCAACATTTGCACTATGGTGTTGCAATTGAAATTGGATTTTACAAGTTCTATTCCTTTAGGGTCATGTATTTCAATACATTGGTCTGATCCGTGAAATATATCATATCCGCACGATTGACGGACTGAAAGATGAAAATATATTTTTGAAAAACCATCTTCACAGTTGTATGAAAATGTAAGTCCTGCAGGGACAATATACACATTTCCTGCTGTCATACGCATAACATTTTCTCCATATTTCAGCCACCCAATGCCTTGTGTTACCATATACATTCTTGTAAAGGAAGAAGTGACATTGACAGCCTTCCAAGAAGATGTCAGAGTTACATTGTCGACTTGTAATATATTCATATTTAATTCTGATAAACCGTGCAATTTCTGATACTCCATAACAAAATCTCCATAAAACATATTATTTTTTTCATTGGTTAGTTACATATTATATGTTATAATTTAATAAAAATCAATAGGAGGTCATAAATATGTCGAGTTATGTTACGAAGAAGACACCCGGAGATACATCTTGGTTTATTGAAGATCGTTTTGGAATGTTCATTCATTTTGGGCTTTATGCAATGCCGGCCCGTCACGAGTGGATAAAAAGCTATGAAAAAATTACCGAAGAAAAGTATGACTTATATTTTAAACATTTTAATCCGGATTTATTTGATGCAAAAGAGTGGGCGAGGACTGCAAAAAAAGCTGGTATGAAATATGCTGTGCTTACAACAAAACACCATGAAGGCTTCTGCCTTTTTGACACAGAGTACACAGATTATAAAATTACAAACACTACATTTGGCAGAGATTTGGTGAGGGAATATGTTGATGCATTCCGTGCGGAAGGGCTGAAGGTTGGGTTTTATTACTCTCTTATAGACTGGCATCATCCTGACTTTACAATCGACAGAATTCACCCTAGACGCGATGATGTTGATGCTGAAGAGAAAAACCGTGGACGTGATATGAAGAATTATGCAGAGTATATGAGAAATCAGGTAACAGAGCTTCTTACAAACTACGGAAAGATTGATATTCTTTGGTTTGATTTTTCATATTCTGGTGATGATCCGAATGACCTCCCATGGATGAAAGGGAAGGGCAAAAACGATTGGGAAGCAGAAAAACTGATTGCAACAGCAAGAGCATTGCAGCCTGATATCATTATTGATAACAGAACTGAAATCGAACAAGATATTGCAACTCCTGAACAGTATCAGGTGCTTGAATGGCCGAGAGATAAAGAAACAAAGGAGTTACTTGTTTGGGAAGCATGCCAGACCTTCTCGGGTTCGTGGGGGTATTACCGTGATGAATCTACATGGAAAACACCCAAGATGCTCATTGATATGCTTGTTAATACAGTATCATTAGGCGGTAATCTTCTTATGAATGTAGGGCCTACATCCAGAGGCTATTTTGATTATAGAGCGGTTAATGCTCTTATGGTATATGAAGAATGGATGAAGTATAACTCACGTTCTATTTACGGATGCACAATGGCTGAACCTGAATTTGTTGCACCTCGGGGAACGCGACTTACGCAAAGTTTTGACGAGAAAAGGCTTTACATTCACCTTGTGGAATATCCGTTTGCTTTTCTGGAAATGAAAAATTTAGCGGGTAAAATTGAGTATGCTCAATTTCTGCACGATGCCAGCGAAATTCTTTATACAGAAGGTTATACAGATCACTTTTCAGATTGCAAAGCAAACGGAGTGGATATGGTAGCATTCAAAATCCCTAAACTTTCACCCGAAATTATAGATCCTGTTATTGAGGTTATTTTAAAGTAGATGCTTACTGAATTGCGAGAATGCACATCTATTTTGTAGCCGAAAGCCAAAAAAAGAAAGACTACACAAAGTGTGGTCTTTCTTTTTTTGTTTTATGATGGAGGACTTGAAAGGACGGTCCAAACAAACAGTCCGGTGGACTGTTTGTCCGTCCGTGGCTTTTCCTTAAGAAAAGCAAGTCCAATACGGGGAAGCCGGGTAAGAACACTAATTTGCGCAAACTTTTAGGCTTTAAAGGGGGTGGTATAATAAAATAAAAAAACAACAAATACCATAGAGAAAAATTATTACCATCTAAGCTATTAAGCTTTTTTTGTTTTGCCCTTATTCCCAAGGCATTTTTTTATCACATATTATCAAATCCACGTCGTCTTTGTTACACAAAGTAAAGGTTTTTTGAAGTCCCAGTTTTGATGAGTCACAAAGAAAGATTTTCTTTTTTGAGCGATTAAGCATAGCTTTTCTTAATGAGGTTTCTTCTTCTGATATGTCGCTTATTTCACCGTCTGTTGATATAGCCTGACTGGAAAAGAAAAAAATGTCTGCATTTGTAGTGTTGATATATTTTTCGGCAGTGCTACCAAAGAAGATGCTGTTTCGACTGTCAAAAAGTCCGCCTGTACAGTAGAGGTTTATGTGGGAATGAGTACATTCTGAAAAAATACGTTGATTGTTTGTTATTATTTTAAGGTCTTTAAATTTGCCAATATACTTTATAATTCGTCTTACGGTAGAAGAACCGTCCATAAAAATAGTTGCACCGTCAAATATATGACTTGCAGCCTCTTTTGCTAGTTTTTCCTTTATTGCGGAGTTTGATGAATCTCTTAAATTAACAGGAACAACATTGTTTTCATATTCTGCTGCAACTACACCGCCGTATATCTGCTTTACATAGCCTTTTTGCTCAAGAATTTTTACATCTCTTCGCACAGATGATTCGCTTGACCATACAATCTTAGAAAGCTCTTTAATGGTAGAAAATCTGTTTTGTTTCAAATAATTTAAAATAGTCTCTTGCCGTTCGTATATAATCATATTTTGCTCCTTTGTGAAAAAGTTTGAAAAGATTTCAATATCAGCACCAACGATTGACTTCTGCTTTACTTGATAATATAATTATAAAGGAATTTTCAAAAAAATTCAAGTATTTTCAAATCTTTTCAGGAGGTAATTATAAATGGCGGTTATAACAATCGTAGGGGCCGGAATGATGGGAAGTGCACTGGCGTTCCCTGCAAGAGAAAACGGACACGAGGTAAGAGTTGCAGGAACACATTTGGACAGAGAAATTATTGATGGTTGTATAAAAAACAACAGGCATCCGAAGTTTGAAAAGGATTTCCCTGCAGGGATAAAATTTTATCAGATAGAACAGCTTGCAGAAGCTATTGATGGCACGGATGTTGTTATTGGTGGTGTGAGTGGTTTTGGAGTAGAATGGTTTGCAGAAGAAGTGATTCCGGTGATTCCCGATAGCGTTCCTGTTCTTACAGTAACAAAAGGACTTATGGATACAGATGACGGGAAGCTTCTGACATACCCTGATGTTTGGAAACAAAAGCTTGAGTCGATTGGAAAGAAGCTGTCTCTTAACGCAATCGGAGGTCCTTGTACAAGTTATGAACTTGTGGCACACGACCAGACAGAGGTTGCTTTTTGCGGTGATGACATTAAAACCCTTACGTATCTTAAAGAACTTATGCAGACTGATTATTACCATATAAGCATCACAACCGATGTTACAGGTATAGAAAGTGCAGTTGCACTGAAAAACGGTTATGCACTTGGTATTGCTCTCACAATCGGACTTAATCAGAAAAACTTTGGAAACGATGAACTTCATTTTAACTCTCAGGCGGCAGTATTTGGTCAGGCAACGAAGGAAATGTATAAATTGCTTGAGTTACAGAATGCTTTAACGCTTGACAATCTCTGTGTCGGTGTAGGGGACCTTTATGTTACGGTTTATGGCGGTCGCATACGTCTTGTCGGTATTCTTTTAGGCAAGGGGCTTAATATTGACGAAGCAAAGGCTGAATTAAACGGAGTAACTTTAGAATCTTTAGTTGTTGCTGAGAGAGTTGCAAGAGCAGTTAGGGTAAATATCAAAAAAGGTATTTTGAATAAAGAAGATTTTCCGCTTTTACTTCATATTGATGAAATAATAAGCGATAAAAAAGAAGTAAATATTCCGTGGGAGAAATTCACGTTTGTAAAAGAGGTCTAAAAGATGGGAAAAAGCATTCGATACACCAAGGAAATACCGTATTACGGACATTTTGATGTTGTTGTTTTGGGAGGCGGACCTTCCGGGGTGTGTGCAGCTATAGAAGCTGCTCTGTTAAAAAAGAATGTATTGCTTGTTGAGTCAACCGGAATGCTTGGCGGTATGGCAACATCGGGTTTGGTAGGTCCTTTTATGACATGCTATGACCGGGATGGCAATATTCCTGTGGTTGGAGGGCTTTTTAGAAAAATAGTTGATAAATTGTCAGAATATAACGCGGTATATAAGCCTGAAGAACTCGATTCACCAAGTATATATACATCATTTATTGAAAGATATCACCGTCACGTTACTGCATTTGATTCATTTACATTACAGCTTGTTCTTGACAAAATGACACAGAATGCGGGGGCTGATGTTATGCTGTACACTCGCTTTGCGGACTGTATCTGCGAAAACGGCAAAATACAGAAAGTCATTCTTTCGGCACTTGAAGGACTCGTTGCAGTTGATGCTGAAATTTATCTTGATTGTACGGGGAATGCCGATGTTGCAGCTGCTGCGGGAGTATATACTTATAAGGGTGACGAACAAAGCGGTGTGCCACAACCTGCTACGTTGATGTTTGAAGTAAGCGATGTTCAGGATGAAGGATTTATGTCAAGAAGCGCAAGACCTGACGGTCCAGTCAAAGCGTACAAAACTCCTGTAGAAGGAAAGTACAAGGTTAATCATTATCGCGTATTTGATGTGGATGCAACTAACTCAGAGAGTATGACGAACGCACATATAAAAGCACGAGAACAGGTTTTAGATGCCTATAAAGTGCTTTGCAATCAGACACAAGGGTTTGAAAATGCGAAAATTGCACAGGTTGCACCGGTTCTCGGAGTGCGCGAAAGCCGTCATATTGCAGGAAAATACAAAATTACGGTTGATGATATTGTAAACGGAACAAAATTCAGCGACCGCATAGCAACCTATGGATATGGAATGGATGTTCATCCCAGAAACGAGAAGGAATCCGGTAATTTCAAAATTGAAGTTGCAGAAAGATACTATATCCCTTACAGAAGTCTTATTCCGGAGGGGTGTGATAATTTAATCGTCGCGGGCAAAACAATCTCCTGTGAATCGCAGGCGGCGGGTGGCCTCCGCTGTATGCCCTGTGCAATGGCAATGGGGCAGGCGGCAGGCGTTGCTGCTGCATTGGCTGTAACCAACGGTTGTACACCGGAAAACATCAATATTGATAAGCTGCAGACGATTCTCAGAGAAAAAGGTGCAATTTTAGACTGATTACATATAGTATCTTTGATGTTATATCAGATTTGTTTTTTTATTGACGGCTTTCTGTATTGAGCTTGTTCGACGGCACGTTTTACAGCTAAATGTGTGCGGCTGTCAGAACGACACATAGGTCGTTTCCTACAATCTTGAAAACTGATGCATTTTGTGATAATATATAGCTATAAAAAAGCTTTTAAAACAACAAAAAACACAAATTATGTTGTTCCTTTTATTCTTACTTTCATTTATACTTAAAGTGTAAATTGAAAAGGAGGACTTATTATGAACACAGACAAAATTTTAGCGGAAGCAATAGCAAAGGATTATGCACCAAAGGACAATTCAAAAATAGTTGCCCTGAAAAAGCTTGAAAAAAAGGCTAAACTTCCGGCAACAATTTTTACTTACACATTTGGTATTATCTCAGCACTCATTGTTGGCACAGGTATGAGTCTTGCTATGCAGGCAATCGGTAGTGGATCTGTGGCTATTATTGCAGGAATTATCATAGGAATTATAGGTTTCATTCTTTGCGGAATTAACCATCCTATTTATAAAAGGATGCTTGAAAGAGACAAAGCAAAATATGCTTATGAAATTGTTGAACTTGCTCGTGAAATCAGCGAAGAAAAATCTTTTGAATATATAACAGTCAGCGAAATATGTAAAAAGGCAAATGTTAATCGTTCTACATTTTATTTGCATTATGATAACACGGTTGATTTGCTTAATGAGACAGCAAGGTTTCTGCTTGATGGTTTCATGGCATATTTTGATGATGAACGAAAGAGCATAGCCAAAAAGATTGTAGAAAGCTCACTTGACGAAC
>JAFWWX010000322.1 GCA_017517985.1 Clostridia bacterium
ATTATGTATCTGAAATTATCATATGTCAGCTCTCTCTTAAAGGTTGTAAAACCTATAAGAGAGAGCTGACATATGATAATTTCAGATACATAATGAGGTATCTAAACTTTAATATAAGTGCAGATTATAAGGACACCAATATACTGAACTACTCGGCGGAAGACGGTTCTCTTTACGGATACCTTAAAGGTGACCTTGCAATACTTTCGCCCAAGAGCTTTAGAACCTATGATTTTTCAGGTTCAGAGCTTATGTACGAGAAGCTTTCATTTCCTAACCCCTGCCTTAAAACAGCAGGTAAATATGCACTGTGCTATGATGCCCAGGGAACGGCACTGAGACTTTATAATTCTTATGCCAATTACGAAACAAAGCATTTCGATTATGGAATAAAGGATGCGTGTATACGTTCTGATGGAAGCTATGCGGTGGCAAGTTCAGGCAAGCATTTGCGGTCAAAGGTAACTGTTTACGAGCCAAACGGCGAGTTTTCCTATGAGACAAGAGATAAAGAGGTTGTTGCAGTATCTTTGCCGGAAAATACAGATAAAGTCAATTTTATAGCACTTACGGTTGAAAACGGAGATTTTAAGTTTGATTTAAGGTCCTACAATACACGCAACGAATCAGCGGTTGTAGAAAAGGAATTTATCGGGGAATTTCCCCTAAGACTTTATTCAACGGACAAAATAATGTGCATTCTTACAGACCGGGCAATCCACTTTGTTGATTATACAGGAAAAATAGTCAAACAGTATTCACATTCTTCTGACAGGCTTTCGGGATTTTATCATAGCGGTGATTATATAGGTGTTACCTATACAAGAAGTGTTACTCGTGAGAGTACAATGAGACTATTCAAAACAGATGGAACCGAAATAAGCTCAGGAAGCTTTGAAAATAATATAATGTGCCTGTCGGCTTTTGCGGATACGGTATACGCATTGGAGCAGGGAAGACTTCATATAATGAATGTCGAAGACGGGAAAATTGAAAAAGGCGATGTTAGAAGTATTGACATTGATGCTGAGTTTACTGGTGTGTTTGCAATATCTGAAAATGAGTATGTGCTTGTGTCGGCACATACAGCGGAGCATATTAGCAAATAATAGCATAATTAGGCTGTTGAGAGGAGCAGTTTTTTATGGCGATAGTACTTGATATAATTATGATTACAATTGTTGCCCTGACAATTTTCATAGCTGCTGCTAAGGGCTTTATAAAAACGGTGTTTGATCTTTTTAAGTTTATAGTGTCGGTAATTATGGCTATAATCTTTAAGGGACCGGTTGCACAGTTTATTATAAGTACAGGTATATATGAAAAGGCAAGTAGTGGGATTCGGCAGAAACTAGCAGATGCCATAACAGGTGTTGGAAGTAATATTAGTTCCGGAGAGATGCTGGAGACTTTTAAAACGAAAAATCCGGAGCTTGTAAGGATTATAGAGTCAATGGGAGGAAATATTGACGAAGCAAAGAAGGCGGTTGAGACAGCTACTTTGAACAGTAGTGAAAATGTTGCTGATTTAGCCGCAAGGCATATACTTGAGCCTGCACTTGAAGGGGTTTCGCACATTACTGCATTTATACTGATATTCATCAGTTGTTTTATTCTTCTTTGCATTGCAGAGTTTGTTCTCAGTGCGATGTTTAAACTTCCAATACTCAGTAGTTTCAACAAGGTGGGCGGAATTTTACTTGGAATTGTATGCGCCATACTCTACGTGTCACTGTTTGTTTCATTTACATCTCCGTTTGTAAGAAATCCACAGATGATAAACGGAGGCTGGGACAGCAGTGTTGCGGACAAAACAATTATATATTCATATTTTGAAAAAAACAACATAATATCCGGCATAGTATCCGGAAAGTAGTTTTTATATACACGGTTGACGAAAGGAGCAATTGCCCACGGTGGGTAATATTATAATTCAATGGCGAAAATGACTTACTGCACAAGGTGCAAAAAAAGAATAGCGGTAGTATTTATGCAAAAGCTTGATGAAGCAGGAAATACAACTCAGGAAGGTTACTGTATAAAGTGCGCAAGAGAGCTTGGCATAAAGCCGATAAACGAGTTCTTTGAAAAGATGGGAATAAGTGAGGACGAACTTGACGCAATGGAATCTGAAATGTCAGGTATTCTTGAGGGTGGGATGTTTCCGTCGTTTGTGAATCCGGAGGATGATAGTGACGACGACGGTGACGATGATGAATCAAACGGCAGAGCTCCCTCAATAAACCTTGGTTCAATTTTCGGTAAAGCTGATATGACGGCAGAAAACGGCGAAACCTCTGATGATAACGAGAGCTCAGATAAAAAGGAAAATAAAAAGAAGAAAAAGGGAAGAAAAAACCTTGAAGCTTTTTGCGTAAATCTTACGGATAAAGCTAAAAACGGTGAAATTGACAGGGTTATTGGCAGAGACAGAGAGCTTGAAAGAATTATGCAGATTCTTTGTAGAAGACAGAAGAATAACCCTTGCCTTATAGGTGAGCCTGGAGTAGGTAAAACAGCAGTTGCAGAGGCTCTTGCACTGAAGATTTCTTCAGGGGATGTTCCGTCAAAGCTAAGAAACAAGGAAGTATATCTTGTTGATATGACAGCGGTTGTTGCCGGTACACAGTTCAGAGGGCAGTTTGAAAACCGTATGAAAGGACTTATTGAAGAAGTAAGAAAGCTTGGCAATATAATTCTTGTCATAGATGAAATTCATTCAATAGTATCTGCCGGAAACGCAGAGGGCGGAATGAATGCCGGAAATATCTTAAAGCCTGCACTGTCAAGAGGTGAAATTCAGGTTATAGGTGCTACAACTCTTGCGGAATACAGAAAGTACATTGAAAAGGATGCGGCACTTGAAAGAAGATTTCAGCCGGTAATGATAAATGAGCCGTCAATTTCCGATACGGTTAAAATCCTTGAAGGAATAAAATACTACTATGAGGATTTTCATAAGGTTAAAATTCCGACACAGACAGTTGAAAAGGCGGTTGTATATTCTGAGAGATATATAACTGACAGATTCCTGCC
>JAFWWX010000062.1 GCA_017517985.1 Clostridia bacterium
AAAGCAAATAAAAAGCAGGAACTCCTCCCAATCACTACTTCTAAAGCACAAATTAAAGAGTCCGCTCGAGAAAATGCAATTGAATTGCTTAAGCGCATTGGATTAGAAGAAAAAGCAGACGTTTATCCTTCTACCCTCTCTGGTGGCCAGAAACAGCGTGTGGCGATTGTTCGTTCCCTTGCAATGAATCCAGATGTGATTCTCTTCGACGAGCCTACCAGTGCTCTCGACCCTGAAATGGTTGGTGAAGTATTAGACCTTATGAAATCCCTTGCAGGCGAAGGCCTTACAATGATTATCGTAACCCACGAAATGGGCTTTGCAAGAGAAGTTGCAAACCGCATTCTCTTCATTGACGAAGGTAAGATTATGGAGGAAGCGGCTCCAGAAGAGTTCTTCTCAAATCCGAAGAGTCCAAGAGCGAAAGAATTTCTTTCAAAAGTGTTATAAAAAACGACGGACAACCGAGGTTGTCCGTTAATTTTTATATTACAGATATAAACAGATATAACAGATATAACAGATATAATCTAAAAACGCGTCAGAAATATGAGGGATTATTGTCGTTGACGGCAAGGGTGCAGAGGATACATTCTTTTACACCGGCATCGTACAAAATATCTCTCAGAGAAAACAAAGTTGAACCGGTTGTTGTCAGATCATCAATCAGAAGTATCTTTTCCGGAACGGCTACATCCTCTTTCAATGAGAATATTTCCCTTGCGTTTTCTTTTCTGCTGCTTGAATTAAGTGATTTCTGCTCACTTGCAAAAGGGTATCTTTTAAAAAGAGATACAACTCTGCCGTCATCATCATCAAAAAGTTGTATTGCGAGAAAATCAGCCATTTCCTTTGACTGGTCAAATCTTTTTTTCAAAAGCGTCAAAGGACTTCTAGGAGCGTATGTAATATAGAAATCGGAAAGCATTTCAGTCATACCAAGCTCTTTTAGTTTCTGTGCAATAATCTTTGCTGCATAGTCAAAGACATAAGGGTCATTATAGTCCTTCATATAACGTATAAGATTTTTTGCAGGCGACGATGAATAGGAGATTGCTGATATAACGCCGTGTGAATGGTTTGGTTCGAATGCTTTCATATAGCTTTCGCAATATGAGCAAAGCACATGTCGTTTACTGTGTACTGCTCTTCCGCAATTAAGACAACCATAGCTTAAAAATTTTGCAATTGTTTTTATCATATGTTTATCTGCACCTGTAATGTTTTTTGCTCTATTATTATACATAACCCGGCACATTGTGTCAAGTGTATATACACTAAATTGTATTTGACAAAACGAATAAATTGTGTTATATTATAAAATATGCTTTAAGAATATATTGTATTATGTCGTTTTAGGTGATGTTATGAATTTCGAGATAAAAGTAAATCTGAAAAATATTGTCGGGGAATTTCTGGGACTTGCAAAGCCCGGAAATGTTTGCGATGCAGATGGGAATGATAAATCATCTCTTGTATGCTATAATGATTTTGAAAAAGTTTGTAAAAATGGAATTGAGCATACCTTTGAGGACATGGCAAAGGTTGCAGCATTACTTGTTGAAATGCAGAATAAACATATTGTTCCTGATGAATATGTTGAACTTTCAAAAGGCTTTTCGGGAATGGTAAAGGAAAATAAAAAGCTTGATATAAGCGAAAGCCGTGACTATGTGTTCTTTGCATATGAATGTATGCGAGAGATAGAAAAGCTTGAAAACAAAGTTCAGTGCTCTGTGGAGCCGGAAAATGCTGGAGTATATGCAATTGCATCTCAGGAGGATGATATATCCTGTGTCGTTGTTGTTAATAACAGTTCTGATTTTGTATTTGCGGATGTTGAAATTGAGGGACTTCCGGGACGAGCTGTAAGTATTGACTATTATTATGCAGACGAATATAACCAGCTTTCCATTGCATGTAATACTGATACAAAACTTGATAAAACCAAAATAGTAATCCCTATGACGGGTTTTTCACTGCATCTTTTCAAAATAAGATAATCCGGTATAAACAAAATTTTCAAGGGAGGATTTTTATGAAAAAATATAATAAAAATGAATATGTGGAATTAAATCCTTCCGACCTTTGCGGGAACGGAAATGCTGTTGCAAGAGATAGTGAAGGCTTTGTATTTTTTGTGAAAGACGGCGTTCCGGGGGATACGGTAAAGGCAAGGATAATCAAGGTTACAAAAAATTACGCTGTAGCAATAATTGACAGCTTTATAAAAAAGTCCGAAATAAGAAATGATTCGGGTTGTCCCTATTCCGTAAAATGTGGAGGCTGTGTTTTTCAGAATATAAGTTATGAATCCGAATGCGAATATAAACGCAAAACAATAAATGACAATTTTGAAAGAATTGCAGGTCTTGACATTACTCTGTCGGAATTTTTTTCTTGCGATAATGTCGAAAATTACCGAAATAAAGCAGTGTATCCGGTTGCAGAAGATAAAGACGGTAAAATGATTTCAGGTTTTTATTCTCGTAATTCTCACAGAATATGCGAACATGACAAATGCCTTATAGGTAATGAGAAATTTACAAAAATAAGAGATTTTGTTGTAGACTTTTGCAATGCAAACAAGATTTCTGCCTATAATGAGGAAACTCACATAGGACTTGTTCGTCATATATATGTAAGAAGTGCCGGAGACGGTACATTTGTCCTTTCGTTGATAATAAATGGCGATAAATTCGTGTCTCTTGAAACAGAGCTTTCTTTTGTGGGAAGCCTATTGGAGAAATTCCCCGAATGTGTTTCAGTTCTTATTAATATCAACAAAGAGAGAGGTAACGGAGTTATTGGCGAAAAATGGCGCAAGCTTTTTGGCGATGGTTATCTTTATGATACACTTCTCGGCAAAAAATTCAGAATTGCTCCTGCTTCTTTCTATCAGGTGAATCGTGAGCAGGCTGAACTTTTATATTCAAGGGCAGGGGAGTATGCAGAAATAAAATCCGGAGAAACCGTACTTGATTTGTACTGCGGAACGGGAACAATCGGTATATGTCTTGCAAAGCCCGGATGCAAACTGTATGGCGTTGAAATTGTGCCTGAAGCAGTAACTGATGCAAAATTCAATGCGAAAGCAAATAATATTGATGCTGAATTTATTTGTCTTGATGCCGGAGAAGCGCTGAATTCCGAGCGTATAAGAAGTCTTTCTCCCGATGTTATAATTCTTGACCCACCAAGAAAAGGTTGCGGTGAAGAAGCGGTAAAACGAATCGCGTCATTTGGAGCGGAGCGAATAGTATATATATCTTGCGACCCTGCTACTCTTGCAAGAGACCTTAAAACTTTTGATTCTCTCGGATATTACGTAAAGAAATCCGCAGGGGTTGATATGTTTCCGAGAACTGGGCATTGTGAGTGCTGTGTGTTACTTTACAAAAGATAAAAACTACAATTTGCCATATTATTATAATCAAAGCGGAAGGAGGCAAAATAATTGTGGAAACACTAAAGAATATAGTTGAGATTGATAAAAGAAAAGGATATGTCGGGTCTGTAATTGGCCTTTTAATGTTTGTTATATGCTGTACATGGTATAATTTATTTTCAGGAATAATTTTTGGAGCCATGTTTACACTTGTTGGTTTTATAAGGTTAAATATAAGTTCTGTCAAAAGAGTAATTGCAGTGAATGCCTTTGGCGCATTTTTTGTTGTTATAACAACGTGGCTATGCTCAATGGCTGTACTTAATGTTCTGGGAAGAATGGGAATCAGTGTAAACAAGCTTGTACTTAATTTTTTGTGTATCGTACTTGTGTGTTTCGTATGTATGATATTTACAGGAAGCTTCCGAGCGTCAATTATAATTGGTACGGCACTTCTGGTTATCCTGTGTCTTGCAAATGGGTTTGTATTTCAGTTCAGAGGGAAAGAACTTTCTCCTCTTGATTTTCTTTCGCTGAAAACAGCGGCGAATGTAGCGGGTCAGTATATACCGAAACTTACACACAGTATGTTTTATGGAATAGCTGCGTGGGGATTGTCTGTTTTTATGCTGTTTTGTTTGCCGGTAATGCCCAAATTCACATCACTTAGAGCGAGGATGCTTTCTTTCGTTACAAGTTTTACTCTGATTATTTTTCTTATTATTGTGTCAAGAAATATTCCAATTAAGCTCTGGGATTCTCAGGGGACAAGAATAAATGGGTATTTTTTGAACTTCTTTATTCAGGCATACGATTCAACGGTAGATAAGCCTAAAAATTATTCTGCCGACAGGGTAAGAAATATTTTTGATAAAAACAGCAGTGATACGCAAAAGAACGATACAGATAACGTTGAAAACAAAGCTGAAAACCAAACTGAGAATATGGTCGACTCTCAGATTGAGTCAAATAAAGTAAATTTAGACGATATCTCAGGTGCTATAAATGACAAGAAAGATTATCCAAATATAGTTGTAATAATGGACGAATCTTTTGCGGATTTTCGCGTGCTTGGAGAAAATTTTAATACAAATATACCTGTAACTCCATATATTGATTCTATGGATGAAAATACACAGCGCGGGTATGCGATGGTATCTGTTTATGGCGGGAATACCGCAAATTCAGAATTTGAGTTTCTGACATCTCACTCAATGTCGTTTCTTCCCAATAACTCTGTTCCGTATCAGCAGTATATCAACGATGAAATATACTCGCTTCCTTGGCTTCTTCGCTCCTATGGCTACAAGTGTGCATCCACTCATCCTTATTACGAAAGCGGATGGTCGAGAGAATTTATATATCCTCGCCTGGGCTTTTCAGAAAGCACTTTTATAGACGATTATGTGTCACCTGAGCGTATCAGAGATTATGTCAGCGACAAGGAAACATTCAAGTATATGTTGGATTATCTAAAAGGAAGTAATGATGATAAACCGGTGTTTATGTTTGGTATTACAATGCAGAATCACGGTGGCTACAGTTATAACGGTCAAAACTTCACTCCTACAGTAAAGCTTGAGGGGTATAGCAAACAGTATTCTGACGCAGAACAGTATCTTACACTTGCAAATGCAACAGACAGTGCTGTTGAATATCTGATAAATGAGCTTAGTCTTTTTGAGGAAGACACGATAGTGCTTTTCTTCGGAGATCATTTTCCGAGCCTTAACAATGAATTCTACCAGGAAATACACGGTGGACCATTTGAAACATTTGAGGAGCAAATGTTACTTTATACGGTTCCGTACTTTATATGGGCGAATTTTGATATACCAGAGTATGAAACAGAATGTACAAGTCTTAATTATTTGTCGATAAGGCTTCTTGAAATTGCGGGTATTCCGAAGTCTCCATTTTACAACTTCCTGAAAAATTGTGAGACTGTTATTCCCTCTCTCAATTCATTGGGCTTCTATTCTGTTGAGAGTGACGGATTTGTTCCTTATACAGAAGCAAATCCCGTTGAGCTTGACTGGCTTGAGGAATATTCTGTTCTTCAGTATAATAATCTTATTGACTATAAGCACCGTGACGATTATTTTAAACAGCATATTTCTTCCGTAGATGAAATAAATATAGAATAGCATTTTGTTACAGACAAAAGAGTACTAAAAAAGGGGTTATTATGAGAACAGCAGTTGTTTATAAAACAAAATACGGTTCTACAGGTGTGTATGCGGAATATATCACCAAAGCGCTCAGTGCTGATTGCTTTGAAGCAAAGAAAACCACAGCCACAGAACTGCAAAAGTATGATAATATAGTTTATGGTGGCGGACTGTATGCCGAGGTGATTAATGGGGTAGGCCTAATTACGAAAAACACGGATAAGCTGTCTGATAAAAAAATTGCAATTTTTACAACCGGAATAACTCCGCTTGACTGTCGTGAATATTACGACAATGAAGTAATAGAGAAAAATTTCAAAAATGGTATACCTGATAATATTAAAATCTTTAACTTTATGGGTAAAATGAAGCTTTGTGAGTTGACGCCGGTGCATAGAGCTGCACTTGTTACCCTTAAAAAAATAATGCAGTCAAGAAAGAACCCTACCGATATGGAAAAATTACTGATACAGCTGTGCGATGCAGACGGTGATTTTACAAATCTTTGTGATGCGGATGCTTTGATTGAATACATAAAAGGATAACATTAAATGACAGGAAGATTAAAGTCCGGGATGTTAAGCGGGAATGCCTTAAAAATAATTGCGCTTATCTCTATGACAATAGACCATATAGGCGTGCAGCTTTTCCCGTTTAATGATATGTTCAGAATAATCGGAAGACTTGCATTTCCGATTTTCGCATATATGATAGCTGAAGGCTGTACCTATACAAAGAACAGATCAAAGTATATTATGCTTATGGGTGTCACAGCACTTGTGTGCCAGAGCGTATACTTTTTTGCAATGGGTTCTCTTTATCAGAGTATTTTTGTAACATTTTTTATTTCAATAGGATTGATATATGTTGCGGATTATGTACTGAAAAACCAAACACCATTATCTGCTACCTTCTTTGCTCTGCTGCTTTTTCTGGTATTATTTATTACAGAATACCTGCCGTCAGTTCTTGTGAAAACGGATTTTTATATTGATTACGGATTTCTAGGTGTTATGCTTCCGTTTGCGGTATATTTTGCAAAGGGCAGAGGAACTAAACTTGCAGTAACTTTTTTATGCCTTATTCTTCTTGCTTATGCGGCCGGGACGGTTCAGTGGTACTCCGTGTTTGCAGTTCCGCTTCTTGCTCTTTACAACGGAAGCCGTGGAAAACATAAATTGAAATGGTTTTTCTATATATATTACCCCACTCATCTTGTCGCAATATATTTAGTGTCTTTGTGCATATAAATGTTTTTGATTAACAGGTTTTATATGCATTTAGAATAGATTTGTTTGTGTGAAATTCCATAAAATAACTCCAATAAT
>JAFWWX010000323.1 GCA_017517985.1 Clostridia bacterium
GACATGTTCGGCTGTCTTTTTTTATACTCCGATATTGATTTTTACAAAAACAAATACTGTATATGTTAAGATGTAATCACAGTCAAGGAACGACTGAAAAAACAAATAAGGAGAAAAATAAAATGAATGAATTTAATGAGTTAACAAAGAAAACTGAAAACAAATTTGCAAGTGAAACCTATGATATTGTCTCAACTGTTGGGTATCTTATAGGCGTTCCTAAAAGCATATTTGAAAACGAAAATGAACCGCTTAAATATGAGATTATGGAAAAGCTCAATCATAACAAGAACGCAAGAAAAATCAGAAATTTATCAATCCTCAGGACTAATCTTGAAAGAAACTTTTGTGCTATCAATACCGAGATGAGATATTCTTTCAAAAACCTGAATAGTTTGTCGGCTTATATATCACAGGAAAGCTTAGACGGATTATCTGCAGATGGCATCAATATTGTTAAGGCCAATTGCAATACTCAGCAGTATATTATAAGCATTAATAAACACATATGTGACTGTATCAATGATTGCAAAGATTTATTTCCGTTATGGTTGAATTGGGAATACCTGAAAAGAATTTTTGTGATGCCGAACGGATTAACGGTGCAGGGCATTGAAAAAGCGGCAAAGACATATTATTCAAATCTTAGCAGATATCCTTACCAGCAGTATATTAACTGGCAGGGTGAAGAAAATGGTAACATTCTTTACAACGATAAGAAATTCTTGTGCTTGCTTTACAAATGTAATAATGATGACTTTGTGGACCACAGCAAAGTGACCGGTGCCAGTGAAGCGACCATGGATAACATATATCGATTTCTTGATGACAGCAAAAATTCGATTATAGTGGTGGATTGTGAAAATTCTGATCCTTATAAGCTTTATGCAATGCTTAATAACATTGGTGAGAAGGCACTTATAAGTAAAGTTAAAAAAATTATTTTATGTGATGATTCTCATACCACAAAAACATGGAGAATATTAGAACAGTTTACCGATATGCCGATTGAATACGAATTGATTGAACGCTTAAAAGAAGATAAATCCCTGGTTGATCACAAACTTATTGCAAAGACATGTAAAGAAGTTTACAAAAATAATATTGATTCCATTATTCTTGTTTCAAGCGATTCGGATTATTGGGGCATGATTTCAGAAGTGTCTGATGCTAAATTTATGGTAATGATTGAAAGCGGCAAGTGCGGTCCGGATATCAAAAATGCTTTAATAGAATCAGATGTACCTTATGTTTACATAGATGACTTCTGCACAGGCAATTGTTACGAAATGACAGTTTCGGTAGTTCTTTCTGAGCTTCGTCATAGATTGAATGAAGTTTTTCATATGAATATGCACAAAATGTTAGACGATGTCTGCACGGAGCTCAGAACTAATATGAGCTGTGATGAAAAGCAGGTGTTTTATAACCGTTTTATAAAATCCGTGCGTTTGTGTATAAGTGAAACCGGTGAAGCTACACTTGAGTTGGGAAGATGAATTTGTTTTTACAAAACCGGAAAGACCGTGTGATATTATTAGTACAAGGTTAAAGAAGGGAGGTGTTAAACATGTAGCATATGTGCATTGATTGCCGGATATGTCTTGTTGTAGGAAGAACGTTGTAATTTAAGGTGAAGACGGAAAGGAAGAACAATTTATGAATATTATTAATTCTACCAGAATTTGCATTCATTGTGGCAAAAGCTATAGCTTCAATCCAATGCTTGGCGGACACATTTGTCCGTATTGCAATAAAGGTCAAAGCATTTTTAGTATTATATTCAAATAATAAGAGAAACAGGAGGCTTTTTTATGGAAAACAAAGGTGGAGTTGCAACAGCAACAGGAAGAGAGATTTTTGAAGCAAAATGCGGGATAGAAGCAGTACAAAGAGCCGGGAATAACCCCAATCTTAAAGGTATTGTTCACGAGACTATGTTTAAAAACTCGTATAACATGTCTCCGGGAAGAATTTTTGATGGCAAAGCGGCTGTATTATCTAAATCGGCAACGGCGGTCAGAGATGATGTTCTGATAAAGCAAGGTGGAAAAATAGTTGAGCGTTTTCAGTTAAAAGACACACCTGCTTCAATTGGAAAGACTGTGAAACAGGTTGCTGAAAAGCATTATGCGGGAACTAATCTGGTTGGAACAAAAGAAACTGCAAAAGCGTATAACGCCGTAAAGAATGCTGCGAAAAGCGGAAAGAGAATAACTCAGAATATGACAAGTTCCAAGATATCATCTACGGATACCGCAAGGGTTGCAGCAAAAACCATTGGCTCAAATGCAGGAAAATTAACTGCAAATGCCATAGGAAAAACTGCCGTATCTTCAGGTGCAGTTGGCGCTGCTGTATCAGCAGGGGTGGAAGTTATATCTTCAGGTGTTAAGCTCGTTAACGGTGATATAAGTGGAGAAGAATTTATTGTAAATGTTGCCAAAGAAACAGTCGGAGGAGGACTGGCAGCTGCAGGTGGAAGTGCTGCAGCAACAGTAGCGGCAACCGGAGTGGCAACTGCGTTAGCTGCCACAACTGCACCTTTTTGGATAGCACCTGCGATTGGCATAGGAGCAGCTGCTGCAGTAAGTAGTGTGATTAAAGGAATATGGGACGGTATTTGGGATTAGGAATTTCCATATTTATATTACATACAAGGCAGATACTTGAATAGAAAAATACAAGCTATAAGGCGGTACAAATTGCTGTTGCTCTTATAGCAAAGGAGGAGTCTGAAGTGAGAAAATTTAGAATTATTATCACTTTTGTTGTGATAATTTCAATATCGGTACTTGCGGCAACGGTCTATAAATATTCAAAAAATAATTTGTTGTTGAAAAAAGAATTTTATGTTGTTGGTGTTCCTTATGGTTTCATATTTGATATGGAGCAAGAGTTTTCACCGGATATAAAACTCAATCAGGGTGTCATAAGCGTTTATGATGAAAAAAGCAGATCTTTTGCCGCCTTTGGTCATCCGATAATAGAAGAAGATAATAACATGCCGCAAGAAGCAATGGTTATGCCGTTTATTGGAGACGATTCAGGACAATTTACAGGAAAAGTGACAAGAAATACATTTGTAGGATGTTTTGGTGACTTTGTTTCAGACTATATTCCTCCTACATACGATAAGATGAAATTGATGCATCCCGGCGATATCAAAGAAGGCGAAGTTGTACTTTTGATGTTGGATGATGCAAACACACTCAAAGAATATGAAAGCACATTATCGTTCAATGAAAAAGGTTTTCCGCTTCGTATAACTGTTAATGATAAAGAATTCAAAGGAGCAAGTAAGGGCGTTTCCGGAAGTGTTGTATTACAAGAGGGTAAAATAGCAGCGATTGTTTGTGCCGGGAATAAAAAAGAAAATGCAGATGTGTTTTATGGAATTACTGCGTATGAAGTGGTGAAAACAATGATGGAATAAAATATATTTTTCTATCTGTATTACGGGATAATGATTGTGCGTTATACTTATAAATACGTACGACATTATATATAAATTCAGATTGGAGGTGATTAGCTGTGAAATTAGCATTCGAATCCCAGAAAAACCAAAAGGTAGTTTCAATGGCGTGTAGTTGTCAATGTAGAAATATTTACTCATCATCGCCAGGTATGAGAATTCCTCATCGTAAGTAAATTGCCCCGGGGATAATAGCAGGGCAATTTAAAATATCATTGTCCTGCTATTATTTATTTAAGAAAGTGAGAATTGGTATGTTTAAATATAGAGTATTTAAGACAGAAAGTAAGTGTTATTTGTACGACGGTACTACAGGAAATATATTTGAAATTGATGAGCTGTTTTATAATAATCATGTTGAAATCTTCCGTGCTTTAACAGATAATGAAGGGTATAACAAATTGGAAAAATCTTTGAAAGAGAAAGTTGAAGAGCTGAGAGATGCCGTTTCAAATTCTGTCATGGCTGAAGTGCCGCAACATTCCGGAAAATATTGGTTTGACGAGGAAGAATATTTTAAAACACTTTCTTCTGATATGTGTCAGCTGATGATAGGAATAACCGAAAGATGCAATATGAGATGTAAATATTGCATTTACAGCGGA
>JAFWWX010000324.1 GCA_017517985.1 Clostridia bacterium
AACAAGAGTAAAATTGGAAGCTTTAATCGAAAAATCCTATTTGGGATATTGGAGAAAGAAAAGACTCTTTGATATATTCTTTGCGACGATAATTTTGCTTGGCTTTCTTCCGCTTATGATAATCATTGCGATTGTTATATGCATTGATGATCCGAGCGCAGGACCGTTCTTTAAACAAAAAAGAGTGGGCCGACATGGAAAAGAATTTTATATGTATAAATTCCGTACAATGCGTCCTAATGCAGAAGCACTTTTAGAGCAGTTGAAAGAAAAAAACGAAATGGACGGACCTGTTTTTAAAATCAAAGACGATCCGAGAATAACAAGAGTAGGAAAAATCTTAAGAAAACTGTCTCTTGATGAATTGATGCAATTCTTTAACGTTTTCAAAGGTGATATGACTTTGGTAGGTCCCAGACCACCTCTGCCGGGTGAGGTTGAGCATTACACCGATTATCAGAAGCTTCGTCTGCTCGTAACCCCCGGACTCACTTGCACATGGCAGATAAGCAAAAACAGAAACGACATTCCATTTGAACAGTGGGTTGAAATGGACCTTGATTACATACAAAACAGAACCTTCCCCGGTGATATACTAATAATGCTGAAAACACCTATTGTTATGCTTAGCGGAACCGGAAGGTAAAGCCGAAAGAGAACAATCCAAACCCGCCTGAAACGGCGAAATTTCGGCATTTTTTGGCTTGTCGTCCTTGAAAGGCGTCAGCCTTCCTTCGTCCTCCGCACCAAAATCTGCTCAAAATTTCATCCGTTTCAGGTCATTGAATTTTTAAAGTGCAGATTTTTGGTTGCGCAAGGCAAAAACACAGGAAATACTTTGTGTATTTCCGAGTATTTTAACACATCGAAAGCGGAAATCCGCCTCTGAAAATCGAGTTTGGATTATTCCCTTTCGGCTAAGGAGATAGAAATATGAAAGTTGCAATGGTTGGACATAAAGTTATTCCCTCAAGACGTGGCGGAATTGAAAATGTGCTCACTTCTTTGTGTCCGTTGCTTGTCGAAAAAGGAATAGATGTTACCTGCTACAACCGCAGTTCCGATAAAGTGGAAAATGAATATATCGGCACGGTTAAAGACAAAAAATATAAAGGTGTAACACTTAAAAATGCGTGGACAATCAACAGAAAAGGACTCTCTGCTATGGTTGCTTCCTTTACTGCGGCAATTTGTGCAACTTTCGGAAAATATGATATAGTACATTTTCACGCAGAAGGTCCTTGTGCTGCTATGTGGATACCGAAAATGTTTGGAAAAAAGTGCGTAGCAACAGTTCATGGACTTGATTGGCAAAGAGAAAAATGGGGCAAGGGATTTGCTTCTCGCTATATAAAATTCGGCGAAAAAGTCATGGTGAAATGTGCGGACGAAATAATTGTTTTAAGTGAAAGTGCTCGTGAGTATTTCAAGCAAAACTATAATCGTGACACTGTACTTATTCATAACGGAATAGATAAGCCTAATAAAAAAGAAGCAGATGAAATCACAAAAATATACGGACTTTCAAAAGATGAGTATATTTGCATCGTATCACGACTTACTGCTGAAAAGGGTGTTCATTACCTGATTGATGCGTATAACAGTATAAAAACAAATAAAAAGCTTGTTATCGCAGGGGATACCAGTGATACTGATGAGTATGTTGAACTATTAAAGCAAAAAGCATTGGGAAATCCTGATATTATTTTTACAGGCTTTATATCGGGTGATGTATTATGCGAAATATATAGCAATGCGTATGTTGTTACTCTTCCTTCTGATATCGAAGGAATGTCTCTTAGTCTTTTAGAGGCTTTAGCATATGGTAATGCAGTTTTATGCTCAGATATTCCTGAAAACACATTGGTGACAGAAAACAAAGCAATACACTTTAAAAAGAGTAATGTGGAAGATTTGGCAAAAAAGCTGCAAGAAATGTGCAATGATGATGAAATTGTTAAGGAACTAAAAAATGGTGTTGATGAATTTATACTCGGTAAGTACAATTGGAATGATGTTGCAAACGCAACATTCGACCTATATAAAAAAGTATTGAAAAAATAAAAGAAAGGTAGCTTATGTTATGAAAGGATATACACTAACTACAAAAACTAAGAAAAACATAAGGGTATTGAAACTCTTTTTAATAAGCCTGATTTTTGTTTTGATAGCAGCGTCTATTGCAATAATTGGCTGTAATTATATCGGGAATCGTAATTTCAAAGAGACCTTTTATAGTGTAAGC
>JAFWWX010000325.1 GCA_017517985.1 Clostridia bacterium
AGGAGTTTATTTTTCCGCCTTTACCCATTGCCTGATTCATCATAACAACATACATTATGATAACTGCCGCAATTATTATAATATAGGGCAGGAAGGATACCCACCACGGAATTTCTGTCTGTGCCTCGAAATGATACCTTTCAAGGTTTCCGTCCTCGGCAGAATACTGCTGGTCAATAAGAGTGCCAAGGTCTTCCCAGAACATATCAACACTTCGCAGTGTATATGATACCTCTGTGTTATCCGTTTTTGTGATATTAAGCACATTGTCGTTGGTTACGACAAATTCCTTAACCTGTCCTTCGTGGAACATATCAACAACATCGCTGTAAACAAGCTCTTTCTGCTTGTTCATACCGTTTAGAAGATAGGTACTAAGACCAATCATCAAAGCGATAACCACTATATAAAAGAGAATACTCTTAAAATTACTGTTTTTCTTGTTCATCGTCTGTAAAATTACTCCTTGCCGCCAAAATATAAAGTTTTACTGAAATGTCTGACAAATCTGTATGTTCGTTCTGCGAATCACAAACTCCCACATATGGAAGAGCGAGGATTTCTCCGGTTTCACCGTCAACAATTCTTGGAAGATATTTTCTATGGTCCAAAGGAATCTTTTTCGCAGAATACATTTTACGTATATCCTTTGACATTCCGCATATCCGAATTTTATCACCGGAAAGTCCGGAACGCAAACGAATTTTTCCCTTAATTATATCCGAAAAAAGCTGTGACTCCATAAATAAACTGTAAATATTTTGATTATACTCCAGACTGTCACACTTTTTTTTGTCATCATCTTCTTTTTTAGTTACAACGGCAAGAAATTTACCGTTACAAAGGGAGTTTATCCCATATAAAGCCTCAATATCATACTCGCAGTAATTGCCGGAAAAATCCTCGTTTTCGGCTTCTATAATAAGTTTACCGCATTGAAATTTAAAGCTAATTTTTCCAGGAAGATTAAAGGTTTTCTGTTCACCGCAGTTATCTTTTGATGCTTTATAAATCTCATCGCACAGTATATCTATGTGATTCATACCCGGAAGATTTCCGGTTTTATTCCGGTACATTCCGCCTATAACCCTTGAAAGGATTACTCTGTCAAGCTTTGCAAGTTCAGAAATACTATCTGTTGCATTTTCTCGTGCCATTTTTTCAAGGTAGTCGTTTTCCCTTGAGGCTATTTTTGAAAGTTTTGAAACCTGACGGTGAAGTGAAGGATTGATTTTGCATAGCTCCGGGATAATATTGAGTCTTATAATATTTCTTGAGCAATCATTGATAAGATTAGTACTATCCTTGACATAATCCTGATTTATGCTCATCAGGAAAGTTTCAATATCCTCTCTTGAAACATTTATGAGCGGTCGTATTATCCTGCCTCTTTTCAAGGGGATTCCGCAAAGTCCTGAAAGCCCGCAACCCCGTGTTATGTTAAGAAGCACCGTTTCAGAATTGTCCCAGGCGTTGTGTGCTGTTGCGATATAGTCCGCAACACCGCTGTCACATAATTCTTCAAAATAAGAATACCGCACATCTCTTGCCGTTTCTTCAAGACCTTTTTTTGTGTCAACTGCAATTTTTGGGACATCAAATTTTTCTGCATAAAAGACAATTCCAAGCCTCTGGCACAGTTGCCTTGAAAAGTCCTCATCCCTGTCCGCCTCATCGCCTCTTATCATATGATTTATATGACAGGCTGATACGGAAAATCCGTGTTTTTCTGAAAGAGTATGAAGACAAATCAGTAAACAAACCGAATCTGCACCGCCGGAAAGTCCTACCAAAATTTTTTTGCCGTACAGAGTTTCTTCAGGAATCAATTCCAAAAGGGTGGTCTGTACACTGTCAATTACAAAATTTACCATTATATATTATCTATTATTATCTATTTTCGTTTACATAAATTTAGTAAACCTGAAATTCTTATCAGCCGTTCTTTTGATTATGCATTATGCATTACGCATTATGCATTATAAATACTATCTCGCCTCGGTATGCTCAGTATCAAGCTCAGTGAACTTTGTAAACTGTCCGTACCATCCGAGATTTGCCTTGCCGGTTGAACCGTGTCTGTTCTTTGCGATAACACAGCTTGCAATATTGTCCTTTGACGGATCGTTCTCGTAATAGGAGTCACGGTAAAGGAACATAACAATATCAGCATCCTGCTCAATTGCACCGGAGTCACGAAGGTCTGAAAGCATAGGCGTTTTGTCAGTTCTGCCTTCTGTTCCTCGATTGAGCTGTGCACAGGTAATAACCGGCACCTTCAAATCCTTTGCCATAAGTTTTAGGGCTCTTGATATATCACCGATTTCCTGAACTCTGTTGTCGGAGTGCTTGTCCGACTGCATAAGCTGGAGATAGTCGATAATTACAAGTCCGAGATTTTTAACACGTCTGAGCTTTGCTTTCATACCTGTAGCCGTAATGCCCGAGGTATCGTCTATAAGAATATCTGTCTGTGAAAGCACCGTTGCCGCTTGACCGAGGTGTTCCCAGTCCTTGTCGTCAAGGTCAGCCGTACGCAGTTTGTAGCTGTCAATCATAGCTTCGCTTGAAAGCATACGCATAACAAGCTGTGATGCAGACATTTCAAGGGAGAATATGGCAACAGTTTTTTTCGTCTTTGTTGCGACATTTGTTGCAATATTAAGACAGAAGGAGGTTTTACCCATACCCGGTCTTGCACCAACAAGCACAAGGTCCATCTCGCCCATACCGATAAGATAATTGTCAATCGCCTTGAAATATGTCGGAGTACCCATAGCCGCATTTTTATCATCTATAAGAAGTTGCAGATGCTGATAGTTTTCCACAAGAACGTCTTTAATATGTACAAAGGATTTATCGTTTACTCCCTGTGCAATATCAAATATCTTCTGTTCGGCTCTGTCAACAATAGTTTCGACTTCGCCTTCTGCAGCGTAAGCCATCTCAGATATTTCCTCTGATGCACCGATAAGACGACGGAGCATTGCTTTATCTCTTATAATCTTGGCATAGTCCTTGACATTTGAAATTTCAGGAACGGAATCCGCAAGTGCCGCAACATATTCTTTGCCTCCGGCTTCGTTGTATGTTCCGGAGTGGACAAGCATTTCAACAAGTGTTACAGGGTCAATGCTTTTACTTTCAAGAAAAAGCTCCTGCATAGCTTCATATATTTTTTTATGATTGTCAACAAAGAAATCATCGGCTCGCAAAGAGTTTGCAAGCTCTCTTATTTGTTCGGGGTCAAGAATAATCGCACCAAGCACAGCCTTTTCGGCTTCCATTGAATAGGGTATACGGTGTCCCTGACCAATATTAAATTCCTCAGCCATTACTTCAGCCTCCCATCACAAGAATTTGAATACATATGCAAATAGTAAGGAAAAAAGTATGTTGTATTCTCAGTCCTTCTGAGCAACAACAAGATTTATTTTTCCTGTAACTTCAGGGTGAAGCTTTACATCAAGTGCATATGTTCCAAAAGCTTTTATGGAATCGGAAAGAGCGATTTTTCTCTTGTCAACTTCAATGCCGGAGCATTTTGCAAGCTCATCTGCAATTTCCTTTGCGCTTACAGCACCGAAGAATTTACCGTCAGCGCCTGCAGTGGCATATAGCTTTACAACAATACCTTCAAGCTTCTTTGCGTTTTCCTGCGCCATTTTCTTTTCTTCAGCTTCTCTGTGCTTCTTTGCTTCTTCCTTTGTGCGAAGTTCATTCATTACTGCATTATCTGCAATGACAGCAAGCTTTTTGGGGAGAAGAAAGTTTCTAGCGTGACCGTCGGAAACATTCACAAGTTCCCCTTTTTTGCCCTGTCCCTTAACGTCCTGTAAAAGTAATACCTTCATTGTTTTATCCTCCTGTGGAAATAAGTTTTTGTTGTTTTTACTATGTTATAAAGATTGGGATTATAATTATTTTTCAAGATATGACGAGCAGGCATCAAGCAGTCGCCTTTCTGCTTCTTCAAGTGTTACGTCTGCAAGCTGTGCCGCTGCAGCATCGTAATGTCCGCCACCGCCAAGGCTTTCCAAAATAAGCTGAACATTTATTGTACCATCGGATCTTGCAGAAATGCAAGCCGCACCATCAATCATGCTCATAACAAAAGAAGCACGTATTGAGGTTATTCCGAGCAGTCTATCAGCCGCTTTTGCCATAGATATTCTATCGGATGCTTCTGTTTCTCCGTCGTATTTTGAAATGGCAATAACATCAAAATGAATATCAACGTTGGTTTCAAATTTTGATTCACGAAGGAAATCATTAACATCTGTCCTGAAGAGTTTTTGTGCCTCTGTGGGGCTACCGCCTTCACTTCTAAGGTATTGTGCTGCTCCAAAGGTGCTGATACTTGTATTTTTAGAGAACTGCTTTGTGTCAAGCATCATACCGGCAAACATAAGGTTTGCCTCAAAGGGAGAGAGGGTGCCGGCTTCAAGTGAGTATTCCAGAATTTCCGCAACAAACTCGGATGCAGAAGATGAGGATGGCTCAATATATGTGATTCTCGGATTAACCTTGTAATCACCGGTTTTTCTGTGGTGGTCAATAATCGCAATTTCGTTTGCCGCTTCAAATATATCCGGTGCTTCAAACTGACGGGGGTTATTGACATCGCACACAATAACAAGAGTGTCGGAACGAATGTAATCCTGAGCACTTACAGCATCTGTAAACAAATCAAGATATTTGCGGTTGCCGTGCATCATAGCAAAAATAGGTTTTAGGTTTGTGTCGTGTATATTTATTACTATGTGAGCTTCCTTGCCCTCGTTTTCGCAAAGCCGAGCGATACCTATGCAGGAGCCGATAGAGTCATGGTCGCAGAAGCGATGACCCATAATAATGACATTGCCGCTGTTTTTTATAAGATTTCTCAGTTCCTGTGCAATAACTCTGGAGCGTATTTTTGTTTTCTTCTGAACACTCTTGAGCTTGCCTCCGTAGAAGTCTGTACTTGTTTCCGTTCTGATGACTGCCTGGTCTCCGCCTCTGGCAATAGCAAGGTCAAGTGCAGATATTGCAAGCTTTAACTTTTTGGGGAAATCTGTGTCGGTTCTGGCAATGCCAATACTTGCTGTGAACGGCACATTTACTCCCTCAACTTCAATCTGCTTTATTGTGTCGAGAATATCAAACTTTGATTCAAGAATCTCGCAGAGCTTTTCTTCCTCGAAGATGATAAGATACCTGTTCTTTTCGTATTCCTTGAGAATACCACCAAGCTTTGTATTCCATTCATCAAGCGCATTTCCGATAGCGTTCATTGCGGAACGCTGATTATCTCCTAAAAACTGGGTAGCTTCCGCATAGTTGTCTATAACCATAAGAGCAACTATAGGGCGACGCATAAGAAGCTCTGTTTTCAGCTCTTCGACATCGTCTGTGTTTCTCATAATAATAAAGCAGTAGCTTTTATGATAATTTGTTGTGCTGTAGCCCTGGAGTTCGAAATTAGACTGACCGATTCTACAAAGAACCTTTTCGCCGTAGCGGAGCATATCTATTGTATTATCGGAAAATCCCTCTGTTATTATTTCGGAAATATCCTTTCCGTAGATGCTTCCGTTCTTTTCGCAGACCTGAGAACAGCTTCTGTTACACCATATAATTTCATTATGGTCGCCAATAATCAGCATCGCATATTCGGATTTTATCATAAAATCCTTTGTAATATTTGTGATAAGTGTTCTGTCATTTTCGTTGTCGGCACTTGCACTTCTTGTTTTTGAAATTGCATAAATTGTCAGCGTATACGCAAGTGTAAACACAGTTCCAGCGATTAGTTGTCTATAATCAACAAAGCCACAGAACACAGTAAAAGCACTTAAAAAGCATATGGCAATAACCGAGCTTCTGCTAAAATGCTGTCTGCCGGAAAACTTTCCCGATTTCATTTATGAACACTTCCTTTCCTTGATGATTTTATAAGCATTGCAAAAAATGATATTTTACAGGTTATAGCGTATTTTTTGAAGTTCTATATTCAGTTGTTCCGAAGAATAAAACAACCAGAACCAAAAGAGCAGGTGAGAGGCTGATGCCAAAGGCTCCGATAACAAGAAGAAGTGTTACAGAAGCACCTTTCGAAA
The DNA here is from genome assembly GCA_017517985.1 of Clostridia bacterium. The sequence continues at coordinate 6,102 of JAFWWX010000325.1, forward strand.
AACGGTTCTTCAAAAGCGTAAATATTCTTCTTATTCCAAGAATGATGTAATGAGGAAGAAGGATTATCAGAACGCTGAGTATACCGCAGGTAAAAGCTGACATATTTTCTTCAAAGAGAATGGACAGCATAGTTATAATACCAACGATAGTGAATATAAGATTTGTAAGTGATGACACACGGTATTGTTTGAAGGAGTATTCTTCGGTAATACCAATTTTTTTGCACAGTGCATCTGCAATATATGTGAAAATGAATGATGCAAAGAATAAAAACGAATACATCAGTGCAGGGGAAAGTGCAATAATTGAGGTAAGCTGTCTTGTTAGATACTCTGTGCTTGCAAACATTACTGGGTTGTCTGTTCCGGTATACATTGATGATATTGTTACTGCCGCATCGTTGTAAATTGCAATATACGCATCAATAAAATCCGAAATTCCGTCAAAGAGCAGTGTGCCAATGCTTATACTGTTGGAAACAGACAAAATTAAAAGAGAAATGAAGCTTCCAAGTATGGAAAAGACAAACATAGTAAATGCCGCTGCAGAGCAGGCAAAAGCCCGTGATTCCTTTTTGTTGCTGCAGTAAGCAATAACTGCAGCTGTTACGGATGCAGAAACAAAATCCAAAAGTGCAGATAATGTGATTTCCGCATTGGAAAAAATGTATCCTGCAAAAAGCGCAAACAGTGTAGGAATAATAATCAGATAAGCACCTTTGTTACTGTTTTCGCCAAGAGACATAAGAAAGCCGTAATAAAAAAACATAACGACAAGCATAGAGGGAAAACCGCTAAGAAGCGATAAAAGCAAAGTGCTTGTGGAAATTCCGCTGACGGATACAAATATTGAAACACAGGAAAATACCGTGTACAGCACCGCAAGAAGCGGAGTTATTCCTTTTGTGTTTTTTACAGGGGTGTTTGTTGTTGGCATTGTGTGTTCTCCATAGAGCTGTGTTTGAGAGTATGATTTAAATATCAAAGCTTATCTGAAGCTCTGAAAGGTCAAATTCCTCGTAAAGTGTACCTGTTGAGGGGAGTTTGGATTTTCTGTATCTCGAGAAATGTTTCATCTGCTCACTTCCGTCATCAGAAAATTCAACGACATCGGATACAGTCTGTCCCTTTTTCTGTGTAAAGACAATGGCACCGGAAGCTGTTCTTGTAGCCTTTTCGGTAAGCTGGTCGCTGTTGATTATAACTGCCTTTCCGGAGGAGGATTTAAGAAGAAATTCCTTCATTGGTGATCTTCCTTCCTTTTCAGGAACAAAGAATATGGCACTTGCAGGGCTGTCAGAGCTGAAGGCCTTTGTCAGCTTCTTTCTGTTGGTCTTTGTGGCGTACTCGGAAACCTTTATTTTTACCGCCTTGCCGTTTTCAAAGAATATAGCGATATATCCTGCATAATCCTTTGTCGGCATTGTCATAAGAACATTTTCACCGGCTTCAAAATTAAGGGATGCCGGCAGATAGTCACCCAGCATTGAGGGCTTGGACAGGTCGAAGTCATCAAGCTTTGCCTTGTAAACCTGACATTTGTCTGTGAATACAAGTATATCATAGTCATTGGCAACATCAAATTTGCCGACTATAATGTCGTTGTCCTTAAGCTTCTGGGCATCGGTCTTCGGAAGATTACCTTTAGGAAGAAGCTTCTTTATATATCCGTCTCTTGTTGTAAGCATTGTAACGGGATATACTTCTATTTCCGGCTCCTCAAATCTTGGAGCTTCTGTTTCTTCAATTATCTGAGTCTGTCTTGGTTTTGCGTACTTTTTCTTGACTTCAGAGAGCTGTTTGCAGATTACATTCTTTACCTTTCTGTCGTTCTTTAGGGTATCTTGGATTTCTTCAATTTCACCCTTCAGCTTATCTCTGTCATCAAGACGCTTGAGAATGTACTCTTTATTGATGTTACGAAGTTTGATTTCCGCAATGTATTCCGCCTGAACCTCATCAATGCCAAAGCCTGAACAGAGGTTAGGTATAACATCCTTTTCGTGTTCTGTTTCACGGATGATTTCTATAGCTTTGTCTATATCAAGAAGAATTTTGGCAAGACCCTCAAGAAGATGCAGACGGTCAATAGCCTTCTGGAGATTATAGTAAAGTTCGCGTTTGACACATTCTGTTCTCCAGGCAATCCATTCTTCGAGAATATCGTAAACGCCGAGAGTTTTTGGGCTTCCGCCTATGATTATTGTGAAGTTACAGGTAAAGCTGTCCTCAAGAGTTGTAAATTTGAAAAGCTTCTGCATAAGCTGTTCAGGGTCTGCGCCTCTTTTGAGGTCTATTGTAAGTCTGTTACCCTCAAGACCTGTTTCTTCTCTAATGTCGGTAATTTCCTTGATTTTGCCTTTTTTTGCAAGTTCAACAACAGTATCAATTATATCTTCAACTTTTGTCGTATAAGGAATCTGTGTAACTTCAATGCAGTTTGTCTTTTTGTCATAGCTGTATCTTGCGCGGAGCTTGAATGAGCCACGACCTGTTTTGTATATTTCCTGAAGCTTTTCACGGTTATAAAGTAAGAATCCGCCGGAGGAAAAGTCGGGAGCTATAAGAATATCGGTAATATCCGCTTGGGGGTCTTTTATAAGTGCTGTTGTAGCATCGCATATTTCTGCAAGGTTAAAGGAGCAGATGTCGCTGGCAAGACCTACCGCAATACCCTTATTCGGTGAAACAAGAATGTTTGGGAAGCTTGTGGGAAGAAGTGTCGGCTCCTGCATTGTGCCGTCATAGTTGTCAACAAAATCAACGGCATCTCTGTCAAGACCGCCAAAGATTGTTTCACAGAACTTGTCAAGTCTTGCCTCTGTGTAACGGGATGCGGCGCAGGGCGACTTTGAAAAGTGGTTACCGAGCGCACCCTTTGATTCAATAAAAGGATGAAGAAGTGACGCATGACCGGTAGTAAGTCTTACAAGAGTATCGTATATTGCCGCATCACCGTGGGGATTCAGCTTCATAGTGCTTCCCACGATGGTGTTTGACTTTGTAAGTCTACCGCCAAGAAGTCCGTCCTTGTACATCATATAAAGAAGCTTTCTGTGAGCAGGCTTAAAACCGTCAATCTCCGGAATTGCTCTGGAGATGATAACACTCATCGCATAAGGCATATAGTTGGTTTCAAGCGTTGCGGTAATGGGCTGTTCTGTTACAACTGCGTGAGTAACCTGAGTTTCGTCGTATCTATTCTTTCCTTTTGAGGTCTTTCTTTCAGCCATTATTCTTTCCTGTTCTTTAATTATTTTCCTGACCGTCTATATCGAAAATGGATGTTTGAACGGCAGGAATACCTTTTTTATCTTTTTCAAAATATTCAAGTCCGAGATGCTCGTAGGCTCTTTTGGTTGCGCATCTTCCTCTTGGAGTTCTGTTAAGGAAACCAAGCTGCAAGAGGTAAGGCTCGTAAACATCTTCAAGGGTTATTGCTTCCTCGCCTATGGTAGCTGCGAGAGTATCAAGTCCGACAGGGCCACCGCCGAAATACTCGATTATCGCCGACATCATACGTCGGTCAA
>JAFWWX010000326.1 GCA_017517985.1 Clostridia bacterium
AATGCGGATTTAGCTCATTTGGTAGAGCGCGACCTTGCCAAGGTCGAGGTAGCGGGTTCGACCCCCGTAATCCGCTCCATTTTGGGAGCTTAGCTCAGCTGGGAGAGCATCTGCCTTACAAGCAGGAGGTCATAGGTTCGATCCCTATAGCTCCCACCACCCGAAAGGGGAAATGTGGTTCGGTAGTTCAGTTGGTTAGAACGCTAGCCTGTCACGCTAGAGGTCGTGGGTTCGAGTCCCATCCGAATCGCCATTTTTTTATATATGCGCTGATGTAGCTCAGTAGGTAGAGCGCATCCTTGGTAAGGATGAGGTCGCCGGTTCAACTCCGATCATCAGCTCCAAAAATTCGTACACTTTTGTGTGCGAATTTTTACATATTATCTTTTTACTTTTAAGTATTTTATAAATTTAGATAAAACTATGTCGACAAGTTAAGCTTGTCGATTTTTTATACAAAACAGAGCCGACTTTTTTAAATAAAAGTCGGCTCATTTTATTTTACAGTGTTTCTGTTTTTCTTTGTATCATCTACATCATTACTGAATCGTGATTCTTCCGTCGGTACATCTTCAAACATGTCGGAAAGGCTGTCAGCCTCCTCGTCAGATAATGGTAGTTTTGTACCGTAGCCCGTAAATTCATTTACACTTGCAACAGGATTTGTCAGAAACGCATACGCGGACGGATGCTCTTTCTTTTTCTCTTTGTTTTTTTTATCATTCACAACAATCATTCCTTTCGGCTTTATTATAATTTTATTCTGCTCCGAAAAAATTGTTATTATGAAATGTAATTGATGCTATCTTTTCCTGATAGTAAAAAGAAAGTTATTTTATTTTTATATTAATTATTTATAAAATTCAGCCATTTCTGATTTTAGATTACTTATGATTTTTTTTTCAAGTCTTGATATGTATGACTGCGATATACCAAGGGTGTCTGCTACCTCCTTCTGAGTCATTTCACTTTCTCCGGTAAAGAACCCGAAACGCATACATATAATTTGCCTGTCACGGTCTGAGAGCTTTCTGACAGCATTGTAAATACATTTTCTTTCCTCCTCAGCTTCAATTCCTCTGTGTACTTCATCCTTGTCTGTGCCGAGAATGTCAGATAATAACAGTTCGTTGCCGTCCCAGTCAACATTAAGTGGCTCGTCGAGGGAAACCTCTGCTTTCTGAGAGGATGTCTTTCTTATAAACATAAGTATTTCGTTTTCAATACACCTCGAGGCATATGTCGCAAGCTTTATGTTTTTGTCAGGTTTAAAAGTACCTATTGCTTTCATAAGACCGATTGTTCCGATAGATATAAGGTCTTCAATGCCGATTTTGGTGTTTTCAAATCTTTTTGCAATATAGACAACAAGACGCAGATTTCTTTCAATAAGGATATTCTTAATTTCTGTATCCTTTTCTTCGCTTACTCCCATTTCTGAAATAAGCTCTGCCTCTTCTTCCTGGGTAAGAGGAGCAGGAAGAACTTCTGGTCCGCCTATATAATGTACCTCGTTGTTTCTTCCAAGTATTAAAAGCAAAAGTTTTGAGAGAAAATTGCTTTTTGAAAACATAATTTGAGATTTTCTCAAATTAAAAAATATACTGTCTTTTTTCATAATAATTCTCCATTCCGCCGCCCAGCGGCGGCACAAAAAAGATATTAAAAATTCCGTAGGAATTTTTGAGCGTGAAATATCTATACTTGAATGAGCATATAGTTGTTTTTCACGCTATACTCCATTAAAAATTTTATACTGTGTGTAAAAGTGTTTCCGGAATTATACCGTCTTTACCGAAAAATGCATTTTCACGCTGGTCTATTGCCACAATGCAATCTGTTTTATATCTTTTTTTTCCTATATAAATATACATACTTTCCGGAACAAAAGCATAGAGAAGTGCTGTGCCGGAAACAGTTTTCATCGGAATAACTCTTGGTCTTATGTTACTGTATAGCTGATTGTTGTATTCAAGGGATTTACATACAGCATAGATAAGCTCTGTGTCAAGCGCTTTTGCACTGACAATCACAACAGGCTTTGCACTGAAAGGATCTTTTGCCATATTGCCCGTGTCCACCAGAAAATCAAGCTCGTATTTTTTTCTGCCGTCAAACAATTCGGCTTTTACACGCTGTTCGCTCTGTTTTATACCACGATTAAAGAATGAATTAAACAGTATATACATTAGTGAAGCACCAATTATAAGAAGTATTGTAAAAAGAAACCCTTCGGGAACAGTTATCCCTTGCAGAAACAATGTAATTATAGATGCCATAGCATACATACCTCCGTATAGTAAAACAGATGAGAAATAAAACCAAAAGACCGTATTCCCGAAAGTGCGAAGACTTTTTTTACCAAAGGTCAGAAAGCACATCAGGCACGGTGTAAATATTACATATAAAGCTGACGCAACACCAGGATTTTCCAAACATAGTATTGCCGTGCCGGATACTGCTCCAATTATCGAGGAAACCATCAGGTTGAAAAATTTTATTCCTATTCCGGAGAATATTCCTGCAAGGTAGAGAATAATAAAATCCGAAGCAAAATTTATAATAAACAAAAGGTCTGCATATATAATTCTCGACATAGAATCCCCCTTAAAAGATGATTATATTATAGCTTTCCGTATGGGCGAATTATGTCGGAAGTAAAGGAACGAATTTTTTTCTTTGTCTTTATTAAGTTGAATAATTTGTTTTGTTTTTTCATAGTCTTACATAACACCACACTTTGAAAGGAAAGTAAGATTATGACAGACGGATATTTTGTGGTAAGAACAGGCATTTACAACCAGGCACTTCCGATTTCCGGTGCAAGAGTATACATAAGAAGAAGCAGGGGAACGGAATATGAAAATATGCCCTACGACCCTTCCGATGATGTATCAGAGAATAATTATGATTTTTATACCGTAACCGACGAAAATGGGAAAAGCGGTGCGGTAAGACTTGAGGCACCAAGTGTTGAGTATTCCTTCGGGCAGGCAGATGCCGATAAAGCCTATTCACTTTTTGATGTTCTGGTGGAAGCAGAGGATTTTGTTCCTGTATTTGTAAGGGGAGTACAGGTTTTTCCAAATCTTCAGAGTGAGCTTCCAATAAACCTTGAACCGTATGTAACATCATTCCCGGAAAATTATGTTCAAAGCTATAATGTTCCGGAAAATGCATCTGTCAGCACTCCGCAGAGAAATCCGGAGTTTCCCACTCAATCCCTTGAACCGGATGTCCTTTCCGAAATAGTAATTCCGTCATCAATTGTTGTTCATCTCGGAGTCCCCTCGGATTCATCGGCGCCGAATGTAACTGTTCCCTTTACGGAATATATTAAAAATGTAGCATCAAGTGAAATCTTTCCCACATGGGATGAAGAAGCAATAAGGGCGAATATATATGCTCAGATTTCTCTTACACTTAACAGAGTATATACCGAGTGGTATCCGAGCCGTGGTTATCCGTTCCAGATAACAAATTCCACACAGTATGACCAGGCATATGTAGACGGAAGAAATATATACGACAATATAAGCAGAATAGTAGATGAGGTTTTCAATACATTCCTCCGTAAAGACGGAAATTATGAACCTTTTTTCGCTCAGTACTGCGACGGAATAAGAACAACCTGTAATGGTATGTCACAGTGGGGGTCTCAGAGACTTGCGGAAAGAGGATATAATTCTCTTGCAATACTTCGCAATTATTACGGCGATACGGTTTCGCTTGCAACTACAGATAATATAAGGGATGCGCCCATATCTTATCCCGGAACTCCGTTGAGCCTCGGAAGCGTTGGCGAGGATGTTCTTGAGTTGCAGATCCAGCTGAACAGAATAAGACAGGATTACCCTCTGATACCGGAAATAACCGAGGTGAACGGCAGATTCGGAACAGAAACGGATGCGGCAGTAAGGACATTCCAGAATGTATTTGACCTTAATGTTGACGGGATTGTGGGAAAGGCAACCTGGTATAAAATTTCGCGTATATATTCTGCAGTAACAAGGCTTGGCGAAATCACCTCCGAGGGTGCAGGGATTTTCATTCCGGATGTGCCACCGAATGAGACCTTAAATATAGGTTCTACAGGAGATAATACGCGACTTGTTCAGTTTATCCTTGAATATCTGTCCTTCTTCTATCCTACAATTCCGATAGTCGAGCCTGATGGATATTACGGACAAAGCACACAAGATTCCGTAAGAGGTTTTCAGCAGACATTCGGGCTTGAGCCTGACGGAATAGTGGGAACGGTAACCTGGCAGGCACTTTATGCGGTAGCCAATGAAATTAATAGAGCAGTAAATCAAAACAGCGATGAGCAAAGATATCCCGGAACACCATTAACTGTGGGTTCTACGGGAAGCGGAGTGGAACTAATGAAAAGATATTACAATATAATTGCACAATTTTACGGCGAGTTGCCGACAGTTACACAAAACAATGTTTACGATGAGGAATTTGCAAATGCAATACGTGAATTTCAGGAAAGATATAACCTCGACCCCGATGGTACAATAGGACCTCTTACCTGGACAAGAATAGTTGAAATAGTAAACTTTATAAATAATATTTCACCGGAATTTCCCTCGCCTCAAACAGCACAGGCATTTGCCACAGTAACTCCCTCCCGTGAATATCCGGGAATAACAATACGACGCGGAGCAAACGGACGCCATGTAAAATATATTCAGGACGCGCTTAACCTGATTAACCGCAGAGACGGCATAAAAGGTTATATTCCCGTAAGCGGAGAGTATGATTCAGGTACAGAGCTTGCTGTTATGGCTTATCAAAAAAGGAACGGCCTTGTGAGAAACGGAGCAGTAGATAAAAATTTGTGGAACAGAATAATGGTTGAGGCAGAGGAGATTCGTGACGACAGATAATGATAAACGGAATAATAAAATATAATCACACGGAAGTACCGTTCGTAGAAAAAGTATTAAAACTTTTGCCTGCAGAATATACATATGCCTACAGACATTTGTCACCTTATGATACCGAAATTCTTTCTGAAATAAGAATACGTGCGGGAAGTCCCTGCACATTTACGGTCGGGAACAGAAATATACCGATTCTGACGGAAAACAAAGAACCGGTCTGCTCTGACATATCACAGATAGAAGAGCTTACAGAAAAGCTTTGCGATGGGTCGGTATATTCTTATTCCGATTGCATAAAAAACGGATATATACCCTATTGCGGATCTAGAATCGGCGTGTGCGGCACCGGAATATGTGTTGATGGAGAATACACAGGTCAGAAAAAAATAACTTCACTTGTGTTCAGAATGCCTCATTTTGTATCAAATGCAGCGGATAAAGTGCTTTCATATATAAGTGAAAACGGCTTTGACAATACAATGGGAATCCTTGCCGTATCTCCGCCAAACTGCGGAAAGACAACATTTTTAAGGGCACTTGCCTACGGACTTTCTGATATATCTGCAAAAGGTCTTGGAAAACGTGTGTGTATTATTGACGAGCGAGGAGAGCTTGCAAATTCCCGAATGTCAAAATCAAGTCTTTGCGATGTAATTTGTGGAATCCCAAAACTTATGGCACTTGAAATGGCAGTAAGGACACTGTCACCGCAGGTTGTAATATTTGATGAAATAGCAAATGAAAAGCAGGCAGAAATGCTTTGCAGTGCCTATTCCGGTGGAGTATACATAGCAGCCTCTCTGCATGGCAAGGGTATTGAGGATATTAAAGGTCACAATGGGATAAGAAATGCCTTTATAAAGGGAGTGTTTTCCACGGTGTACCTTATGAAGAAAAACGCCTCGGTTGTTCCCGGTGAAATTATACCTGTTTCAAAAGAGGATATTATATGAAGATTATAGGGTGTATTCTTGTGATTGTGTCGTCATCGTACATAGGGTTCATACTCTCTAAAAAAGAGGCAAAAAAACTTTCGATACTTGAGGAAATATACCGGTTTGTGCAAAGGCTTGAAAATGGTATAGCAAAAAGACTTACTTTGAATGAAATTGCCTACACTTATATGAATCTTGATAAACCGGAAAGTCTTAAAGGAAAATGCAGGGCAGATATATTAAAGTCCCTTTCTGATATTGAAAAAAGTGGACTATGCACGGAGACAGCAATAATGTGCAGAGAATTGCTGTCTGCAATCGGAAAAAGCACAGATGGTGCAGAAATTCGGAAAAGGTGTTGTGAATCCCTTGAGGTAATACAGGAAAAGCTTTACAAAGAAAGGGAAGAATATCTGCGAAAAAAAAGTCTGTATTTAAGACTTGGTGCGGTTTTGGGAATTCTTGTTTGCGTAACTGTTATATAGCGGAAAAAGCAAGAGAAAGGATACACTGATGGATATAGGACTTATACTAAAAATAGGAGGAATAGGAATACTTGTAGCCTGTGTAAATCAATTGCTGTCAAAAGCAGGAAAGGATGACCTATCGTCATTTGTTTCACTTGCAGGAATAATTGTGATTCTTGTAATGCTTATGGGAGAGATACAGGTGCTTTTGAACACTGTAAGGAATGTATTCGGAATATGAGCTTTATAAGTATAATCGGGATTGGACTATGCGGGTTTGTTATTGCAGGACTGGTAAAGCAGTTTAATCCTTCTTTTTCCGTTTATGTTTCCGTTGGTGCGGCAATAGTTCTGACAGTTCTGGCGTTTAGTTATTTTCAACCGGTAATATCTTTTCTTGAAAGCTTTGCAACAAAGTCCGGCATTGGCGGTTATGCCGACATAATAATCCGGCTTACAGCAATTGGTGCGGTTACATCTATTGCAGCCGATATATGCTCGGATTCCGGGGAAAATGCAATTGCATCAAGGATTGAACTTGCAGGAAAGGGTGCTGCCGCATTTACAATTTTGCCAGTACTTGAAAATTTGCTGGTTTCAGTCAGGGAATTTCTAATGTAATATATTTGATATGAAAAAAAAAATTAAAAAAATACTTGGATTTATATTTGCACTGACAATTATTCTTGTGTGTTTTCAGTTCGTAAGTTATGCCGAGACAAGCATTGAAGAAGAGACGGAGACAGCAATGCAAAAAGCAGATGCTTTGCTTTCCGGAGATACATTCGGGAATCTGTGGACGAATTTCACAGACAGCCTTAAAACCTCTGTTAAAAGCTTTTCTTCTGTTTTTGCGCTTATGCTTTTTGTGACTTTTATGCTTGGAATAATGAGAATTATGACATCTAACAGCTCAGCGATATACGCAGGTGAAATATGCCTTTGTGCAATTTCCTTTTCTGTGGTATCAAATGTGTGTGATAATGGGGTGCGTTTTCTTGAAAGCCTTGAGAGCTTTATGCTCTCAGCGCTACCGGTTATGACAACACTATATACTGTTTCATCAGCACCTGCGACAGCCACTGTCAATTATGCAACGTCGCTTATATATCTTAATATCTGTAATGCTGTATTTACATCTGTTATTATTCCGGGAGTGAAATGCATAACTGTCTTTGCAGTAATTTCCTTTATTTCAAGAAGCTTTGATTTTTCTGGATTTACATATTTTTTGAAAAATACAGTAGGTTGGCTTTTTGGAATACTTATGTGTATTATGTCAGCCGTTGTAGCTTTTCAGAATGTTATTTCAAATGCCAAAGACGGTATTATGGGAAGAACGGTACGCTTTGCCGCATCAAGATTCATCCCAGTTATTGGAACTACCGTATCGGAAAGTGCAAGAACGGTGGCAGAAAGTTTAAGGCTTGTACGAAGTGTAACCGGTGTTACAGGGATATTTGCAATAATAGGAATTATAGCTTCACCTATTGTGGCGTTCCTGGTGTGTAGATTTTTCATAAATATATGCTGTGCCTGTGCAAGACTATTTTCCTGCCAAAAAGCTGCAATGTTTCTTGGTGAGCTTTCCGGAGTTATAAATCTTCTCCTTGGTGTAACGGTGGGGATTTCGCTGATATTTATAATAATACTGGGAATATTTGCAAGGATGTCAATAGCAGTGTGAGGAAAATCATATGAATATTTCGGAATATCTTTTGATGGTGGTCGGTGCAGCATCGGCAGGTATAATTGCAGATGTTGTAAACAGCTCGCTGTCACGACGAGTAAAAGGGCTTGAGAAATACATAAAATTCGGAGTAACTTTGTGTGTTGCCTC
>JAFWWX010000063.1 GCA_017517985.1 Clostridia bacterium
CTTATCCGTATTACTTCTCTTTTCTCAAACGCTTTTAACTTTTAAGTTTTTATCAATCGTGAGTCGTTGTATTCTGATTGTACTCACTTGCCGGTTTTTCATCTCTGTCAAGAAATGCTTTCTCATAAAGCGGATCAATCTCCGGTGTCCTGACCTGCATTTTAGGAAGTAAATCAGTAAAATCTATACTCTTTACAAAGTTTTCAGTTTGCTTTTTATCTGCCATACAAAAGCTCCTTTCAAATCTTATTCAACATCTTGCAGTGCATCGTAGCCTTCTTCACCGGTACGAACCTTCACAACATTTTCAACATCGTAAACAAATATCTTACCGTCACCGATATGTCCTGTGTATAGAACCTTCTTTGCCGTTTCAATTACACTTCTCACAGGAATCTTGCTTACAACAATATCTACCTGAATCTTAGGCAGAAGGTTTGTTTCAACAGGAACACCTCTGTAATACTCCGGCTTTCCTTTCTGAACACCGCAGCCCATTACATGAGATACTGTCATACCTGTTATTCCAAGCTTTACCATTGCATTTTTAAGTGCTTCAAATCTCGCTTCCTTACAAATAATTTCAACCTTAGTAAATTTAGCAGTTGTTCCTTCTTCAAATGCCGGTACTTTCTTTACAGGTATCGCTTCAGCTACCGGAGTATCGCCTATAACATATACAGTATTTTCATCTTCATCCCCGGTAATTACATCAGGCTCTTTTGCAAAGCCAGCATAAGCAGTAACCAGCCCGTGTTCTGAAACATCAAGACCTGCAATTTCATCTTCAGCCGATGCCCTGAGGCCGATTGTATGCTTAATTACAAGGAATACTATAGTCATTATCACTGCAACATATGCGATAACCGATACTACACCAAGTGTCTGAACACCTAAAAGATGTGTGCCACCACCATAGAAGAGTCCTTTTTCGGTTGTAACACCAGTTGCAAAGAGTCCGGTCAAAATAGTACCCAGAGCACCGCACACACCGTGAACTGAAATTGCACCAACAGGGTCATCAATCTTTGCAACCTTGTCAAAGAATTCTACTGCAAGAACAATAACAATACCGAATATAAGACCCATTATAGCTGCACCTACAGGACTTACAGCATCGCATCCTGCTGTAATACCAACAAGACCTGCAAGTGCTGCATTGTATGTCATAGAAACATCAGGTTTTTTGTAACGAATCCATGTGAAAATCAGCGTTGTACAACAAGCAACTGCCGCTGCCATATTTGTGTTGAAGAATATTCTGCCGGCACTTACAATACTTGCATCGTTATCCATGCTTACTGTGGATGCACCATTGAAACCGAACCAACAAAACCAAAGGATAAATACACCAAGTGCTGCAAATGTGATGTTGTGACCAAGGATAGCACGGGGCTTACCATTTTTATCATATTTACCAATACGTGGTCCAAGTATCTTTGCGCCAATTAAAGCACACACACCACCTACCATATGTACTGCTGTTGAACCTGCAAAGTCGTGAAATCCAAGCTCGGATAGCCATCCGCCGCCCCAAATCCAGTGACCTGAAACGGGATAAATGATAAGTGAAATTGCTGCTGAGTACAAACAGTATGCAGAAAACTTCGTTCTCTCAGCCATTGCGCCTGAAACAATTGTTGCGGCTGTTGCACAGAAAACCGTCTGAAATATTGCGAACGCCCACAGCGGAACACCAGCCGGAAGAATGTGACTGTAATCACCCATAATAAACGGATCAAACCTTCCAAACAAGCCTGTTCCCGCTCCGAACATGATGCCAAATCCGACAAGCCAGAAACAAGGTGTACCTATGCAAAAATCCATGAGGTTCTTCATAAG
>JAFWWX010000327.1 GCA_017517985.1 Clostridia bacterium
ACGATTCTAGTTGTTGGATTGTATGGGATAAGGACAACGGCAACAACGATTTTGCGGATTGCGAATTGGCATGGACGAGTTTTAATTGTGCGGGGCGTAAATTCCGCTTCAGATGGGCCGGTATGCTGCAAGAAAACATGAAGGATAAAGAAATCCGCATCCACCCGACACAAAAGCCTGCTGCCCTGTATGAATGGATTTTAAGCAAGTTTGCAATACCGGGCGCATTGATACTTGATACCCATGTCGGGAGTGCATCAAGCCTTATCGCCTGTCACAGATTAGGGATGTGATATGTAGGATTTGAGATAGATGCAGATTATTATGCGGCAGCATCAAAGCGGATGGAACAGGAAACCGCACAAATAACCCTGTTTAATATGTTTACAAGCGAGGATAAATAAATGGTTAAAACAGAACTTTACAACGATAATTTTCAGAATTTCAAGCGATACGGCATACCGAGGGCGCAGCTTGTTATTGCTGATATTCCCTATAACATCGGTGTGAATGCTTATGGTAGCAATCCCGAATGGTATATAGGGGGGGATAGGAAGAATGGCGAAAGCAAGAAAGCTGGAAAATCATTCTTTAACACAGATTTTAATTTTAACATTGCGGAATATTTCCATTTTTGCAGCAAATTACTCATTAAAGAGCCAAAGGAAAGAGGAAAAGCCCCTTGTATGATTGTGTTTTGTTCATTTCAGCAGATGCAGACAGTTATTGCATACGGACAAAAGCACGGATTTAAAAATTATATTCCGCTTGTTTTTTGCAAGAATTTTTCCGCACAGGTTTTAAAGGCAAATATGCGAATAGTTGGTGCGACAGAATATGCGCTTGTGCTGTATCGTGACAAGCTGCCTAAATTCAATAATGATGGCCACATGGTATTTAATTGGTTTGAATGGAAAAGGGATAGCACAAAGGAATATCCGAAAATTCATCCGACCCAAAAGCCTGTATCAGTATTAAAGCGGTTGATTGAGATTTTCACGGATGAAGGCGATGTTGTGATTGACCCGGTGGCCGGCAGCGGTTCGACATTAAGAGCAGCGGCAGAACTTGGGCGCAATTCATACGGATTCGAGGTATCAAAAGAAATTTACAAAAAAGCACAGGAACAGATGCTTGCAAATATAAATTATCAAAATACGCTTTCATTCGACAAAACAGAGGGGGATAAATAGCAAAATGGAATGCAAGTTTTGCGGTGCGGAAGTTGCTTTATTGGAAAAGTGCGCATATTGCGGCAGAGTGGCGGAAGTGCATTATTATCCGGGAGTTAAAGCAGAGGTTAAAAAAACCATACATTGCCATAATACATCGCTTCCGGCACATGGAATTTATATTGTGAAATCCGGCGATAGCCTTTGGAACATTGCAAAGAGGATTTACGGCGAGGGTAGATTTCTAACGCTTATTGTAAAAGCTAACAGGGAATTGATTAAAAGACCCTTCGGTATTACACCGGGAATGTGTTTAATAATCCCCGAGATTGGAAGTGAAGGATATGGATAAATCACTTATTGATATTTTAAAAGAATTTGGAATTGAAACGGAAAGGGAACTTGATGCAGCACTCAAAAAATCAACTTTCAGCCTTGGAATCATGGCAGCAGTTGCAGATGGTGCGCCTATACCGTTTTCGGATATGAAAGGAGAAATCGCAAATGATTAAGAGTAAAACCGTATTAGTAAAAGACAAAAGGGGTATTCCTTGCATCATGGAGCGTGTGGAAAAGTGTTTGCACAGGGATGTTGACCCGACAGTTACCGGGGATGCAATTCATCCCATGTTTATCATCCGTGACAAGGTAGTGGATGCCATCTATTTGCCGAAATACATTTCTTCTATGGTTGACGGAATCCCTTACAGCTTGCCATTGCAGACACCGGCCACAGGTTTAAATTTTGATGAAGTGATTGAATGCCACAGGCTGAAAGGCGATGGATGGCACACAATGACGGCGGTGGAATGGAAGTTTATTGAGGATTGCATCAATCTTTCCGGCAAAGTGCCACACGGCAACACACGCTTTGGCAGATACCATGCAGACGAAAGCGAAAAGGGCATCCCATCCGCAAAATATCGTGAAATCACATTGACAGGCAGCGGCCCCGATACATGGTACACCGGGCATTCCAAGGATGGCATCGCTGATTTTGTCGGCAATGTGTGGAAAATCGTTACAGGTATGCGCATGGTTGATGGAAAAATTCAGTACATCAAGAATAACGATGCAGCAGCCCCGGATTGCGATATGTCCGAGAATAGCGCAGAGTGGGCGGATGTTCTGATTGATGGAAAACCGCTGAAAGCATCCTTTGCGGATGATGAAGTGTGCTTTGTGGCAACGGATGATGAAACCGTGGGAGATTACGGCGGCAGCAGATGGAAAGATGTTGAAATCAATATTGAGAATATCCCGGATTATGTGAAAGCACTTGGAATCTTTCCGGCAAAACAGGCGGATAATGATGCGATTGTTTATGTAGACACCGAGGAAGGCGAAAGAGTGCCTTTCCGTGGCGGCGGCTACTACGACACTTCGGACGCCGGGTCTTCCGCTTTGTACTTGAACGACGAGCGTTCCTCTGCGAACGGCAACATCGGCTTTTTCTCCGCTTACTATGAAGTGAAAGCTGATTGCTGATATGTGAATCCTGTTTGATTGTGCGATAGCACAATATACATACGAAAAGGGCTTGTGCCTAGCGGTCAAACTAAATCACAAGCCCC
>JAFWWX010000328.1 GCA_017517985.1 Clostridia bacterium
GTGATATTGGAGCGGATAGTGAAAATGACTTTGGTATTGGGGAACAAGAGGAATCTTCAAAGGAACAAGAGGGAGTGTCCGGCGAGCTGGATACTTCGGGGATTAATAGTGAAACAATAACAGAAACTGATACATCTGTTGATGCCGGAACAAGGTCTGAATCTTTAGTGGATGTCTTAGCAAATTCCGAATCTGATGCACAGGAAAAGGTTGAAGTAACCGTTCCGCAAGGAGAAAAAAGAGATACAATATATATTATCGGTGATACTGCATACGAATATTTCCGCGGTAGTGAAAAAACCTCCACTGACTATATCAATGTAATCAACACCTATGCAAAATATATTCCTGAGGGGGTTAACATTTACGACCTTGTTATACCCACCCATCCCGAATTTGGACTTGAGGGAGCTGACCGCACAGTATCAAAGGAGCAGAAGCCGGTAATTGACTATATTGGAAACAATCTTGATAGCAGAGTTAATTTTGTAAATCCTTACGATAAGCTCTTCAGTCATTATAAAAATGGTGAATATCTGTATTTCAGAACAGACCACCACTGGACAATAAGAGGAGCATACAGAGCATACGAAGCCTTCTGTAAGAGTGCAAATATTGAGCCTATTCCCGAAGACAGCTATGAAAAGGGCAGGATAGAGCCTTTCCTCGGAACATTCTACAGTGCGTCTGGGAACGAGCCATTGCTTAAAAACAACCCTGATTACGTTGAATATTTTAAGATTGATGTTCCGTGTACCGTGCTTAGATATGATACCAAGGGCAAGGCAACAAACGGAAAACTCTATTATACAAGTGTCAGAGGCGAAGCTAACGCATATCTTGCGTTTATGGGCGGAGATTTTGCATATGTAAATATCAAAACAGAGAACACAAACGGTAGAAAGCTTATGATTTTCAAGGAATCCTTCGGAAATCCCCTTATTGGACTTCTTGCTCCTCATTTCGAAGAAGTGCATGTGGCGGATATAAGATATTTCCAGTATAATTCAATTAACTTTATAAGTCAGTACGGAATAACCGATGTTCTGTTCTGTAACGGAATAATGTCGGCAAATTCGAAGTCGAGAGTAAATGATTTGCTCGGACTTATGAATAAATAAAACTTGCCGGAGAATTTTCAAGTGCACCGCAAAGAGATTGTCTTTACGGTGCATTTTTATTTGGATAAATGTGATTATATATGAAATGTTTACAAGAAAAGAGTTGCCTTTTGTAAGAAGATGTATTATAATGTCAAAAACAGTTTGTTTTATACGGAGGAGGACATTATGAAAAAGATTTTAGGTACTTACACAAAAGCACCGCTGATTCTCAGAATTGCAATAGGTCTTGTTATAGGTATATGCCTTGGGCTCTGGGTTCCACAGGCAGGCTTTGTTACTATTTTTGGTGACATCTTTGTTGGAGCACTTAAGGCAATCGCGCCCATTCTTGTATTTGTTCTTGTTATTGCATCGCTTGCCAGTGCAGGAAAGGGCATAGGAAAGAGATTCCGCACAGTTATAATCTTTTATATGCTCAGCACATTCCTTGCGGCTGTTACAGCAGTAATAGGAAGCTATCTCTTTAAAGTTACAATCCCGCTTGCAAATGCGTCTTCAGATATTCCTCCTGAAGGACTTGGAGAAGTATTTAGAATACTCCTGTCAAACATGGTAATGAACCCTGTGAAATCACTTATCGAGGCAAACTATGTAGGTATTCTTACATGGGCAGTTGTGTTTGGTCTTGCGCTCAGAATTGGCGCAAGCGATAAGACAAAGGAAGTATTAAACGATATTTCATCTGCAGTATCAAAAGCAGTTGCATGGGTTATTCAGCTTGCACCTTTTGGTATTATGGGTCTTGTTTATGGTTCTATCAGCGACTACGGAATTGAAATATTCAAGGATTACGGAAAACTTCTTGCACTCCTTGTTGGCTGTATGCTCGTAGTAGCATTTGTAATTGACCCCTTTATTGTTGCAATTTCTCTAAAAAGAAACCCCTATCCTCTTGTTTTCAAATGCTTCAAGGAGTCAGGCATTACAGCATTCTTCACAAGAAGCTCTGCTGCAAATATTCCTGTTAATATGGCCCTTTGCGAAAAGCTTGGCCTTGACAAGGAATATTACAGTGTTGCAATTCCCCTTGGTGCTACAATCAATATGGATGGTGCGGCTATTACCATTACAGTAATATCGCTTGCAACAGCCTTTTCACAGAACATTTCGGTTAATATTGTTGTCGCAATACTTTTGAGCTTTGTTGCAACTCTTGGTGCTTGTGGTGCTTCCGGCGTTGCCAGTGGTTCGATGCTTCTTATTCCTATGGCTTGCTCGCTTCTCGGGATAAGTCAGGATATTGCAATGCAAGCAGTAGGTATAGGCATGATCATCGGTGTTGTTCAGGATTCTCTTGAAACTGCAATCAATTCCTCAGGCGATGCTATCTTCTGTGCAACAGCAGAATTTGTGGAATGGAAGAAGGAAGGGAAAAAGCTCCCCTTCTGAGATTCCGGTATTATTTTTCAATAGTACTAAAAAGTCCTGCAATTGCAGGACTTTTTAAGTTTTTATAAAACAAAAAGAGCCTTGAGTAACCAATGCAGGACTCTTTGTGATTTCAGAACAGATACTTATAAAATTGCGTAGAAATACTCTGTTATTGTTTCCGGGGATTCTATTTTTCCATTGTCAACCCACCAGCGTACAGTTTCCACAAAAGCTGAAGCAATATGATTTATTCGGTAGCTGTCGGGAATTTTGTCATTTTTACCAATCTTAAAAAAATGCAACTGACTTTCAACAAGCCGTACAAGATTGTTTTTGAAATATCTTAAAAACAACTCGTTGTTTTTACCTGAAAGTAGTTCCAGAATGTTATTGTCATTTTTTTGAAGGTGACGGAACAAATGAAGAAAAACTGAATCCGTAGTATCGCAATCAAAAATATGAGAATGCTTGTTGTTTCGATTTACGGCATCAAAAATATGACAAAACAGCTCTTCACATAATTCTTTTAAAAGAAAGTCCTTTGTTTCAAAGTGAGAGTAAAATGTTGCCCTTGCTATGTCGGCATATTCGAGAATTTCCGTGACCGTTATATGTTCAAAATCTTTTTTTGATAACAGATTTATAAAAGCATTAAAGATTGCTTCTCTTGTTTTTCTTTGGCGTCTGTCCATATTTTTCTCCATACAAATGTCCTTAATTGTTCAGTATTGAACAGTATACATAACTTATTTGTTGACTTTTTATTATGTTCTTAATAAGATATTATTGAACAGTTTGTTCAGCATTTAATTTATTGTACCATAAATCAAGGTGCAAGTCAACAGGAGGA
>JAFWWX010000329.1 GCA_017517985.1 Clostridia bacterium
AATCGCATCAAGTCCGAGGTCATCAACCTCAAGCATACGAAGGGAGGCATCGGCAATAGCCTTTGTGATAACTCCGTTTCCCTTTACCTGTGCGTAATCACGCACACGCTTTAAGAATCTGTTTGCAATTCGGGGGGTACCGCGTGAGCGCTTCGCAATCTCCATTGCACCGTCATATTCTGCATTGATGCCAAGAATCTGTGCGGAACGGGTGACAATACCGCAAAGCTCCTCGTCTGTGTACAGTTCAAGTCTTAAAAGATGACCGAATCTATCACGAAGGGGAGAGGTCAGCTGACCTGCTCTTGTTGTAGCACCGATAAGGGTAAATCTTTTAAGCGGGAGTCGTATACTTCTTGCGCTGGGTCCCTTGCCCATAATAATATCAAGATTATAGTCTTCCATGGCGGGGTATAGTATTTCTTCAATCTGACGTGACAGACGGTGTATTTCGTCAATAAACAGAATATCACCTTCGCCAAGATTGGTAAGAAGTGCCGCAAGGTCACCCTGCTTTTCTATTGCAGGTCCTGAGGTGATTCTGATATTTACTCCCATTTCCGCTGCAATAATGGTTGCAAGTGTGGTTTTGCCGAGTCCGGGAGGACCGTGAAGGAGAATGTGGTCAAGGCCCTCTCCACGCATTCTTGCAGCCTGCATTGAAATATTTAGTTTTTCTTTTACTTTTTCCTGACCGACGTATTCATCAAGGGTTTTGGGACGAAGTGCATTTTCATTGTCTCCGCCCTCTCCGCTGTCCTCGTCAAGAAGACCGGAGGACACTATTCTGTTTTCAAAATCAAAATCTTCGTCGTCATACTGTGGTCTACTGCTCTTAATCATTTTTCCTCCGGATATACAAATTTTTTATTTTTATAATTATCATACAGAACGATACAAAGGTCGCTCCTAATGGTGTGTTTTGCAGGTGTTATGTTTGCTTGGCTTATTTCATCAACAACGCCAGAGCCTGTCTTATAATATCCTCAACGGTTGTACCGCTACACGCCTTAACCGCTTTTGTTGCCTCGCCTGTTGTGTATCCGAGGACGCAAAGTGCATCAATAGCCTCGGAAGAAACGGATGAGGGAACATATGCTGAAGCCGAGGGGGAAATACTGTCAAGAACATCTCCCGACATATCAAAGCCCTTTGCAACCTTGTCTTTGAGTTCAAGTATAATCTTCTGTGCGGTTTTAAGTCCCACACCGTTTGCACGGGATATTGCCTTTGCGTCATTTGCAGCACACGCCGCAACAAAACTTTCGACGGAATGTGCCGAAAGGATTGCCATAGCCGCCTTAGGACCGACACCTGAAACTGTTATAAGAAGCTTGAAAAGATTACATTCATTAAGGGAGTTAAATCCGAAAAGCTCAATTGAGTCCTCGCGTACCGCCTGATAGGTGTAAAGCTTGGTTTTTATACCCGATGCCGCACCGTCGGCTGTAATTCCGCCTCTTTTTATAAGTTCATCATAGGTTGTACCGCTTACAGACAGAAGATACCCAACGCCTGAACAGTCAATAACTGCCATATTCGGGGAAAGCTCCGTGAGCGTACCGTTGAGATAGTAATACATAAATAAATCCTTTTCACAAATAAAAATTTATAAGGCTTATTATCCACAAATCTGGATTTGTAATTATTTAATATTAAACAAAAGACTGCTTTGCGAATATCCGTGACAAATAGCCATTGCAAGAGCGTCCGCCGTGTCGTCCGGTTTTGGTGTTTCGCGAAGCTTTAAAATGTTTGTGACCATATACTGAATCTGCTGTTTTTCTGCTCTACCGTAGCCGGTAACTGCCTGCTTTACCTGAAGTGGTGTGTACTCAAAAATGGGAACACCGCACTTGTGGGCCGCAAGAAGTATAACGCCTCTTGCCTCACATACCGTAACTGCGGTTTTTCTGTTGTCATTAAAGAACAGTTCTTCAATTGATACAGCATCTGGTTTGTAGGTTTTGCAAAGCTCGGTAATGCCGTTATAAATTTCAAGAAGTCTTTCTTCAAGAGGCATTCCGGCAGGAGTGAGAACAGCACCGTAATCAATCACCCTGAAGGAGCCTTTTATATAGTCAAGTATACCAAAACCAACCCTTGCAAGTCCCGGGTCTATTCCAAGTATAACCACGACCGTCAGCCTCCTTTTCTCCAATATGGAATAATTATGCTATTTTATTACTCCATTATAATATAATACCATACAAAAATGATAAAGTCAAGAGCGAGTTATTAATGTTTACAGTATACACCGGAAAATGACAATTGTTCCCAATGGCGTGAATTTACGGCAAATCTTCCGGATGTTTAAAGCTGATTTATTATGAAAATTTACTTAATGTTTATATATACCTGAAAATCCCCTTGATTTGTTAAAAAAAACGGTGTATAATATACAAGTAACATTATTTTTGAAAGGATATTATTACAATGACAGAGATAACAAAAGAAACAATAATCGGGGATATTCTTGATGCTCACGCTGACTGTGCACCTTACTTTCTTGAAATCGGAATGCACTGCCTCGGCTGTCCCTGCTCAAGAGGAGAAACAATTGAAGAAGCCTGCAATGTTCACGGAACAGATGCCGATGAACTTGTAAAGAAGCTCAATGAGCATATTGGAAAAAAGTAATAGAAACGGCATAGAGAAAAGAATCCGTGTCGGAAAAAGACTTTTGGCGGCGGCAGAATATGTCGCCGTTTCGTCTGCGGTAGGCAGTAACGGCGAAAAAGTGTGTGCTGACATCGGCTGTGACCACGGATATTTGTCAATACACCTTGTTGAAAAGGGGATATGTGACAAAGTCTATGCCTGTGATGTAAATGAAAAACCGATTAATACTGCAAGAAACAATATCCGCCAGAGGGACGGCAAAGACGGCAAACTGTCCGAAAAAATAGAACTTCGGCTTACTGACGGACTTTCGGGACTTACAGACCTTGGAATAAATCATATAATAATCTGCGGTATGGGCGGAGAGCTTATAGCGCAGATTATAGATAAAGGCAGTACATTTTGGAAAACCGGAATTAAATTCATACTTCAGCCGATGTCCGGCGAAATGGAGCTAAGAGAATGGCTTTGCGATAATGGCTTTGAAATTGAGGACGAAACACTGCTTCGGGACTGCGGGAGAATATATACGGTTATGTGCGTTGTTTATACAGGAGAAAAGAGCAGTTTTTCCCCGTCTGAGTTTATGCTTGGAAAGCATAACATACAAAAGGGAACAGAGCTTCTTTATGAGCTTTGCGAAAGAAAACTTGTTCACGCAAAAAATCTTCTAAAGCAACCGGAGTACACGGAAAGGGATATACTTCTTGAAAAGGAACTATCTGCTATTCTCGAATCTTTTGAAAGGTAAAAGGAATAATTTATGGCAACAGTAAGAGAAATAGATGCGTTTGTTACAGAGCTTGCGCCGTCTTGTTTGTCTGAAGACTGGGATAATGACGGAGTAATGCTGTGCGGAAACCCTGACGGTATTGTTAAAAGAGCCGTTGTGTGTCTTGAGGTTGGAATTGACGCTGTAAAGTATGCAGAAGAAACCGGTGCAAACCTTATTATTACACACCATCCGTTTATTTTCAGGGCAATGAAAAATGTAAAAGGTGAAAAGTATACCGAACTTCAGCTCCTTATGAAAAACGATATTTCTGTGCTTTCGTATCATACAAGGTACGATAAGTCAAAGGGTGGTGTCAATGACATTCTGGCAGAATCTCTCGGACTTTCAGATATATGCTCCTGCGGTGAATTTTTGCGTGTAGGCGAGCTTGATGATGAAATGTCAGGTGAGGATTTTGCAGAATATCTGCGTACAAAACTCGGCTGTGGTATAATGAAAGCATATTTTGAGAAAGATACGAAAATAAAGAAAGTGGCAGTATGCGGTGGCGCAGGCAAGGAGTTTTTGGCACAGGTCCAAGGACTTGCCGAAGCATATGTCAGTGCCGATTTCTCCCACGAAACCTTTAGAGAGGCAAGAGCATACGGAGTTGCAGTTTTTGATGCAGGTCATTACTTTACGGAAAATCCTGCTGCAAAAAAGCTAAAAGAACTTTTGAAAGAAAACTTTGCAGATGTCGCTTTTGATTTTTACGATGTAAAAAGTCCGTTTTTTACGATTTGATAAAAGATAGTCAATAAAAAATAATTTTAAGTACCGGAGGATAAGATGCCCTTTGATGCAGGTCTTACCGCCGCGGTGACAAAGGAAATATCTGATGTTGCTGTCGGTGCAAGAATAGATAAAATATATCAGCCCGAAAAGGACATAGTGGTTCTTGCCCTTAAATGTGGAACGGAATACAAAAAACTTCTTTTATCGGCTGTTGCGGGAATGTCGCGTTTTGGCTTTACTGAGGGTGATAGAGAAAATCCTGCCTCGCCGCCTATGTTTTGCATGCTTCTTCGCAAGCACCTTGTGGGCGGACATATAATGTTTGTAAAACAGCTCGGCTTTGAAAGAGCAGTTGAAATAGGAATCAGCTCCCACGATGAAATGGGTTTCAAATCAGAAAAATCTCTCGTTGTGGAAATTATGGGTACCTACAGTAATATTATCCTGCTTGACGAGAAAAGAAAAGTGCTTTCAGCTATACGCTATGTGGACCTTTCCGTAAAGGCAAAAAGACAGATTCTTCCGGGCTTTTTATATGAACTTCCTCCGGTGCAGGAGGGAAAACTTGACACTCTTGTTGTGTCAAAAGAGGAATTTCTTTCAAAGCTTGAGGCGGATATCCGTGAGGGCTTTGGAGAAAATGCAATTGATAAATACCTGATAGCAAACTATAGGGGGCTGTCACCTCTTATTGCAAGAGAAATTTCCTACAGAGCGTCAAAACAGACCAGTTGCAGTCTTATAGCCTGTGACAGTGAGAAACTGTGGTTTTATTTCAACGAAATATACGGCAAGGTAGCAGATGGAGTTTTTGAACCGTATATACTGTATGATAAAGATAAAAAACCTCTTGAATATTCTTTCTGCGAAATACGACAGTACGGTCTTTCGGCTATATGCGTAAAGTGTGAATCCTTCGGGGAACTGCTTGATAAATTCTGCTTTGAAAAGGATAAAAACGAGAGCATAAAGCGTAAAAGCCAGGATATATTAAGGCTTTTATCCTCTGCAAGTGCAAGGATAACAAAGAAAATATCCCTGCAGGAAAAGGACCTTGCAGAATGTTCCGGCAGAGATAAGCTGAAACTTTACGGAGACCTTATAACAGCATATATGTATATGCTTAAAAAAGGCGATTCTATTGCAAAGCTTGTGGATTACAATGATTACGATGAAGATGGCAACGGAAAAGAAGTGGAAGTTCCGCTTGAAATAAATCTTACCCCAGCTCAGAATGCGCAAAAATACTATAAACAGTATGCAAAGGCAAAGACCCGTGAGGTTCAGCTGACAGCACAAATAAAGTCCGGAAGACAGGAAGTGGAATATATAGACACAATCTTTGAAAGCTTAACACGCGCCGAGGGTGAAAAGGATATAGCGGAAATCCGCGAGGAGCTTGCAATAAGTGGTTATGGTAAGAAGCTTGAAGCTATGTTCGGCTCACGCACAAAGTCAAAAAATGCAAGAAAACATAAGATGAAGAAAACCTATGACCTTCTTGAGTTTACATCAAGTGGCGGTTACAGAATTCTCTGTGGTAAAAATAATCTTCAGAATGACTACCTTACCTGCGAGATAGCGGATAAATTTGATATGTGGTTTCATGTTAAAGGTATGCCCGGTTCTCATACCGTACTGTTCTGCGGCAAAGAAGAGCCGTCAGCCGAAGATTATACCGAGGCTGCGACAATTGCGGCGTTTTATTCAAAGGGTAAGGATATGCCCGGCGTTCCGGTTGACTATACAAGAATAAAGAATGTGAAAAAGCCGTCAGGAGCAAAGCCGGGATATGTAATATACGAAACAAACTATACAGCATATGTTACGGCAGACGAGGAAATTGTAAAGAAACTCAGAAGCAGAAAGTAAGATGGGAAATATGGAAAACGCAGAATATAAAGTAAAAAGAATAGACGGCGATTACGCCATACTCATAAGAACAGATGACGGAACAGCAGATGAAATACTTGTTGCCAGAGCGCTTTTGCCCGATGCGATTGATGAGGGGACAGAGCTTATTTATGAGTATCTGTCATACAGTATAAAAGAGTAAAGTTTTCATTTGGGAAAGGAATTCCAAAGTTATGAAATACATAGCTGTGGACTTTGAGTGGAATCAAGCACAGCACTCAAAGCAAACAAAAATTCTCGATGACGGCAAGCGTTTTTCGGGAGAAATAATTCAGGTCGGAGCTGTGAAGCTTGCGGAAACACTTGAGATTGAGAGTGTTTTCAAAAGCGAGATAAAACCCAAAATTTATAAAAAAATGAACAGCAAGGTTTCCGAGCTTACGGGTATTACCGGAGAGATGCTTGAAAACGCACCGGGATTTTCAGATTTTCTGACAAGATTTATAGAGTGGTGCGAGCCGGATGCAATATTTTTCACCTGGGGAATAGACGATATAAGAATCCTTCGTCAAAATTGCCAGGTGAACGGTGAAAAATCCGACTTTTTTAAAACCTGGTATAATCTGCAGGTGTTCTTCAATATGCAGACGGATACCGGAACAAATCAGAAATCCCTTGCAAGTGCCGTTGAATATTTCAATATTGAAAACACACTAAAGGCTCACGATGCGCTTAATGACGCTTACTATACAGCAATGATAGCAAAAAAACTGGATATAAAAAAGGGTATTGAAGAATATCCGGGAGCAAAATGTGCCCTTTGCGGAAGTGATAAGGGCAAAACTATATTCAGCGGTATAAAAAGCAGACGAGCAGCAATTTCAAATCGTGAAATATGCGGTCCAAGATGTCCTGTATGTGATGAAAAATTTTCTGAAATCGCTCCCTTTGTCAGAGCAAACAGATTTAAGTATCTAAGTCTTGCAAAATGCACAAATCACGGAGAATTTATCGTGAAGCTCAGACTTTCCGATAACAAGGAGCCTACAAAAAATGTAACAGTTTACAGAACTGTTAGAGAATGTAAAGAGGGGGACAGGGAGGTATATGACCTTCTCGTTCTCAAGGAGCTTGAAAGGAAGATTGGAAAAGACCGCAAAAATGCGGAAAAAATACAGCATAGCAGAACGGCAGAAGGAGAAAAAAATGAATCTTGAGGAAATTATGATAACACCCCCTTTTATTTTGGTTATGTTCCTTGTGGGACTAGTTCTTATTATTAAGGGTGGTGACTGGTTTGTTGATGCGGCAAGCTGGTTTGCGGAAGTTTTCGGTATTCCGAAATTTCTAATTGGCGCTACGATAGTGAGTATTGCAACAACACTTCCGGAGCTTACTACATCTGTGTTTGCGACGGTTGGCGGCTCTGTTGATATTGCCGCAGGTAATGCAATAGGCTCTGTAACCGCAAACATGGCACTGATTATGGCGCTTACCGTTGTGTTTCTTCCGGCGGTTGTGGAAAGAAAAAGCTATGCACAAAAGACATTGCTTATGATTCTCTCCTGCGTAGTTCTCCTTATAGGTAGTCTTTCCGGTTATCTTGGTCTTGTTCCAACATTTATTCTTCTTGCAATTTTCGGCTATTACACATACGGAAGTATAGTTGACGCAAAGAAGTCTATGGCAGATTCCGCAGGGGATGAAAGACCACATATGACAAGCAAGGCTCTTACTTCAAATATCATAAAGTTTGTCGTGGGTACATTGGGGATAGTTCTCGGTGCAAAATTACTCGTGGATTACGGACAGGAGCTTGCACGGATTATCGGAATTTCCGAGGGTGTTATCGGTGTTACCGTAATTGCCGTTGGAACATCCCTTCCTGAACTTGTTACTGCAATAACTGCTATTCGCAAAAAGGAAACAGCACTTTCTGTAGGAAATATTATCGGTGCAAACATTATTGACCTTACTGTAATTCTTCCGGTTTGTTCACTTATTTCGGGAGGTAGGCTTGTAGTTCCGAAAGCGTCGTATGCGCTTGACTTACCTGTAACTCTTATTGTTATGGCAGTCGCAGTGATTCCAACAATATTTGCAGGAAAGTACAGAAAATGGCAAGGTGCGGTTATGCTTGCAATATATGCAGGATACCTGTTTGTAAGATGTGCTATGCCGGAAGTTGACAGCATATTAAAAATATTCGGCTGATATTAAAAGGTGATAATGGAAAGAACAATAACTGAAAATGGCGTTGAAATATACGGATATAAAAGTCCGTATCTTCACTCGTTCTGTCTTTGCCTTTATGTTAAGGCAGGTCCTCTTTATGAGGAAGACTATGAGAACGGAATATCTCATTTTTTTGAACATACAGCCTTCAGAAGCATAAACACAGCTCTTGGCGGTGAGCTTTACAGACGCGCGGATATGCTTGGAATTACAATGAATGCGGTAACCTACAGAGAATTTATACAGTTCAAAATTACGGGAGCTACGGAGAAATTTCGTGAAAGCGTGGACATACTGTGTGAAATTTTCACACCCTTTTTTGTGCCGAAGTGTGAGCTTGATATTGAAAGAAAGAGAATAAAGAGCGAGCTTCGTGAAAGTGATGAAAAAAATTCCCTTGAGTATTTTTCCGACAAAATTGTCTGGGAGGGAACAAAGCTTTCAAATACCATTCTGGGCAAAAACAAAGTTCTTGATAGAATTGGTATAAAGGCGCTTGAAAACGCCCGGAAAAGATTTCTGTCACCGGACAATATTTTCTTCTGTGTGACGGGTAACTACGGCAATGACGGAATTTCGTATCTTTCTGCAAGTATCGGCGATAAAAAACTTGAAAGCATAGCAGGGGAGCGTGATAATAAGGCTCAAGTACCCTATGGCTTTGGAAAACGAAACGCTCTTATACGGGTAAAAAATTCAAAAGAACATATTGTGCGGTTCTCTTTTGACATATACTCCGAAAGATACAGCTGTGCCGAGATGTATCTTCTTTATGACATACTTTTTTCCGGAGAATGTTCTAAAATCTTCAAGGGACTTTCCGAGGAATCCGGAATGGTGTACAGCTATGATGCATCAATTGAGAGATATAAGAATATTGGTGTGCTTAGCTTCCTGTATGAGGTTTCTGCAAAGGATGTTGAAAGGTCAGTAGGAAAGGTCGCAGATATTCTTATAAGGCTTAAAGAGGGAATAAGCGATGAGCTTGAATATGCAAGAACGTCATATATCGTAAACGCAAAGTGTCTTTTGGACGAGCCGGAGGAGCTTAATTACCAGCTTGGATATGAGGGCAGACTAATGGGACACGATTTTTCAACCCTTGAAAAAAGAATAGACTCCTTTAAAAAGGTAACTTGCGGACGAATGACGGAGATTGTAAGGGAGATATTCACACCTGACAACCTTGTGCTTACATTTAAGGAAGATAAAAGACGTATAGACACAGAACGTATACGCAGTATAATAAACAAAATTTAAACGCAAAAAACTGAGAGGCAAAAATGGCGAAACAAAATAAATTATATATAATTGTCTCAACCTTTGTCGTGCTTTATCTTTTACTTTGCAGCAATGCTTTTGCAAAGGAAATAATACAGGTAAAGCACAATATGACAATTGAGGAAATAATTGTAAAGCACAGAGAGCTTACACACACGGGTTTTGAAAAAAAGACACCGGAATATGAAATAAGCCCCAGACTTACTGCACCCTACAGTGCAGGCAAACTTAAAAAAAGCGGACTTGACGATGCACTTAATTCATTGAAAATGGTAAGATTTCTTGCCGGTGTACCCTATGAAAATGTAAAATTAACAGATGAACTCAATGATATTGCCCAGCACGGAGCAGTGCTTCTCGCGGCAACAAATCAGTTTACCCACAGCCCCGGAAAACCGGCGGATATGACAGTAGAATTTTACAAAAAGGGCGAACAGGGCTGTAAGGAAGCAAATATAAACGCAGGAAGAAACAGTATCTCAAATGCTGTTATCGGCTTTGTGTTTGATGCAGGGCAGGGAAATATTACAAACGCAGGACACAGACGCTGGGTTTTGAAGCCGGGCGGAGAAAATTTTGGAATGGGCTTTGTAAAGGGCGCACAAAGCTACGGCGGGTACAGAATAAATATGTATGTATATGACGGAAAAGGCCCCTTTGACTGCGAAGCTGACAGCTATGTGGCGTGGCCCAACGCAGGAGCCTTTCCGCTGCAGTATTTTGCAGATAGCAATAATATTTTCGCACCCATAACTGCACCGTGGAGTATAAATCTCGGAGAACAGTACTCTGTTCCATCAAAGAAAAATGCAAAAATAAAGCTCACAAGAAAAAGTGACGGTAAGGAATGGATATTTGATTTTCAAACACCGGATCTCGGAAAAGAGGAAATGACAGATGACAAGCTCCATTTTTCCGTGGATAACGACGGTTACGGAATGGGAAAAGCTCTTATTTTTAGACCGGATATCAAATCTCTTGGTGTTATTGCCGACGGTGAAAGCTTTAATGTTGAGGTTTCTGGTATAAAATATAGAGACGGAAGTGAAGCCGTACTTTCTTATGATATAAATTTCTTTGACCTTGAGAGTGAGCAGAAAAAGTATGATGAATATATGGCATCTCTTGATGTTGAAGTAATTCTTCCGCCATTTGCAGTAACAATGAACGGAGTGAAAATAGACAATACCAATCTTGAGCACCCCTTTATAATGTACAACAACATCACTTATTTCCCGATGACATACTTTGATTCAAGATTTCTCGGTATAGGAACAAACTACACCGCCGAGGACGGACTTTCAATTTTCCGTCTTGAAGACGCACAGCATAGCTATAATGGTCTGACAAGGCAAATGCCGAATGAGATGTCCTATCCTGCGTTAAAGTCTGTCGGAAAGATCCGTGTCAATGAAAAAGAGATAAACAACCGTACAGAGGAATATCCGATTTTGTTTTTCAGAGATATTACCTATTTCCCGATGACCTGGAAATTCTGCGTTGACGAATTTGGCTGGGGATACAGCTTTGATTTTGAAAAGGGGCTTGTTATAAATACAGTTGTTGACAAAGCAAAGATCAGTGACGGCACGAAGTAAAAGTGTTTATAGCAAAAAAATAAAACACATTTTCCTGAAATTTCCGTAAATAAAAAGGGAGAAACGGCATAAACTATATCCGAAGCCAAAGACGAAACAGAAATCAAGCGGAAACCGATAATTTCCGATTGACAAAGTTACGGTTTTCGCTTCAAAGAGTATCTGTGCCGGATTTTTCGCCGTACGTGAGAACAGCAGGGATTTATCTTATCCTTTGGGAACCTGCCAAAGAAAACCGTAGACATGGTTTTTGCTATTAATATTTTTAGAAATAGAAATATGGCGTTATCATTTACGAAAAAGATTTTTGTTTAAGTGGTATTTTAGTTTGACTTTGGCAATGGCTGTTTGACGGAATTTCCGGTATGGATGCTGATTGTTATATGAATATAAAAGAACCGGGGCAGCTGCTCCGGTTTTTTGTATAAAGCAGAAATGTTTATCTGTTAACGCAAAGAAAAGGAAGTCGGCACAGGAAAGAAAATGAAAAATAATAACATAAATTAACACAAATAAAAAAACAAATATTACACAAACTATTCCCGAAGCAAAAACAAACTTGTATAAAGACACAAAAGCAAAATCAAGGTAATTGTTTTGCTTCTCCGATAACCTTTCAGGAATAGTTCCGCAATTAATTCTTCAGATTGAAAAAATTACCTCGGATATAAAATAAGAAGCGGAAGACACTAAACACAGAGCCGAGTAAGAATTCGGCTTATAAAAAAGTAAATCAAGGAGTATTTAAAATGAATAACAAGAGACTCGTACCCGAAGCAAAGGAAGCAATGGATAAGTTCAAGATGGAAGCAGCATCTGATGAGGATGTCACCGATACATATTAAACAAAAACCAAAATACTTATTAAACCGGCCCGATAAAAGAAATTGGCGTACTGAAAATAGAATCAGTACGCCGTTTTTATCGGCAAAAGAGAATTTATACCGGGAGCGATTTTTATTTTCACAAGCAATGGCAAAAGAGCGTTTTTTAACTTAGGTTCTCCACACTTAAACACCTCGAAAACGCCCATATATCAAGCTTTTCAGAGGTGTAACTTTTCAAAAAATTCAGACACAGCGTCACCCTAGTATAGAAGGAGGAGCGATTTATGATTTACGATGTATATGATTATAACTTTTTAAGGCTTTGCGGTCTTTGCAGATATTTTCCGAAGGACTTGCAGGAAAGATACAAAAGCGAGATGCTCGGGGTTAATGTTTATAAGAACTTGCAGGAATTTAAGATGATAAAACAGCAAAGCAACAAACAAAGCTTCAAGCTGACAAGACAAGGAAAAGCTTTCCTTGCAGAGATGGGGTATACCTTTCCCGAGGATGTTAAGACCAGCATCAACAGACAGAGCTATGGGGTAAAGATAAACAATGCAAAGTGGGTTTCTCTTTTACACCTTGCAGGAATAAATGTCTTTTGCAGAAATCTGAAAGAGCTTGCAGAAATGGAGGTGGGATATATCAGTACACATTTGCTGAGAGATGACAGTAACAGAAAGCCCCTTGCAGAAACAAAGTTTTTAGGGCTTCTGAAAATCAGAGACACGGTGTATATTCCATATTATGTTGAAAGTGATGACGACTGGATTTTGCAGAGATTTGACAGGCAGATGTATGAAATGTTTATAAATGAGCTTGAGGGCGTAAAACACGTCGGTCATATACTGCTTGGGGAAACCTTGGAGGAATTGAGCGAATATGTGATAAAGCTAAATAGGAGCGAAAAACTACCCCGAGGCAAAATACGTTTCTCGGAAGCCTTGGAGAGATTTGAGGGAGATACCGTGTTTATGCCCTTGAATTCGCTGGGAGTATTACAGATGCAATTTCTGAAAAATAGCAGAAATATTATGCGGTTTGTAAAAATGCTTGAGTATGACCCAGTTTCGTTACCGGCTTACAGCTTGTTTCACTGCGAGAAGCTCAACGGAACACCCATTTTTATAGCGTGCGACGGAAACATGAGCAAACTGAAAAGAGCACTTCAACAAACCGAAAAAGCGGGGTACAAATTCAATCCTAATATATTTGCACTCAACAAAGAGCAAGAAAACTTTATTGTAAATTACATAGCGAAAACTACGAGCGAATATTATGTTTGTCATCGTTTAACAGAGAGGATAGTTAAAAATAAGCTTTTTGAAAACCTTGACACACTCATTCAAAGACAAGCTGTGTAAAAGGATGGGGTTACATTTCCTGTAAAAGCGTTAAAGCGATAACAATAATATTTTGAATAATACTTGACAAACTATCATTGTGATGATATAAGGTCGATACAGATGTATGAGCAAAAAGGCAATGACATAGATAAAGCACAAGCCGGAACGCTGTATAAGCTTTCAAGAGTTCTTGGCCGTAATATCGAGGATTTGCTGGAGAATCTATGGAATAAATGTCATTTGTGCTTTGTTTTTGCAGTATAAATGTCAAATTACTTTAAAATACTCTTGCAAAAGTGACAAATTGTTAGTTTTGATGATTTGTCGGTGCTGCAATACCCATATAAAAAATATGTCCACTGTGTGCATTTTGTTTTGTACACAGTGGACATTTTATGTATTTGATATGATTATTGTTTTGGAGTTTATCTTTTTTCTATATTAATGATTTAATTTTGGACAGCTGTATTATCGTACTCGTTCACACATCCATATGTTGTCTTCCAGTACCATAATGATGGAAGAATTCCTTGTGTCCCAATATTCGCCATATTCATCATATTGATCTATTGTTCCTATAATCTCAATGCGATTATTACTTATCTTGTTAATTTTTGTATAATTAGGTTTGCCTGCATCAGAACCACCAACACCGGGACAAGCAGAATACAATTTTCCATTTATTTCTTTATACATTGCAGTATACATATTTTTATCGCTTGACTGTGAAAAATGAGAGTACCAGAATTTTTTTAATTCTTCCATATTTGAAACATCATCTTCTACAAGCCACCAAGCTCCGTATGGAGCACTGCTGTCTGAAATTTTCACATCATAATTCACATAGAAATATGCTCCCATACTTACATAACCTTGTATAGATGCTAATGTAGCATAGTTTTCATTTGCAAATGAAAGAAATTCACTGTCAGAAGCATTAGCTTTCAAATACAACTTTGGTTGTGTTTTTGTTGCAACTTTGACTGGCTCAGTGAACCAACCAACTTTTTTATATGCTTCGACTTCGGAATTAAGTGTAATCCTTGTTCTTCCGTCTGCCGCATACATTGTAACTACCGGCTCAATATACCATCCGACATTTTTATACGCTTCCACTTCTGACTTAAGCGTAACCCTTGTCCTTCCATCCGCCGCATACATCGTTACCACAGGTTCTGTATACCATCCGACATTTTTATATGCTTCAATTTCGGACTCAAGTGTCACTCTTGTTCGTCCATCCACAGCATACATTGTTGTTACCGGTTCAACATACCAACCTACTTCTTTATAAGCTTCAATTTCTGATTCAAGCGTCACTCTTGTTCTTCCATCAGCAGCATACATTGTTACAACCTGTTCTGTGTACCAGCCATTCTCCAAATATTCTTCTATATCCGCAGCGTTTATTTGCATTGTTCCTGTTAAAGAGTACAATGTTACATTCTGTTGTTTGGTTTCATCAATTTCATTGGAGTCATTATTTTGTTGCGTGCATGCTGTAATGCTAAAAACAAGCACGACCGTAAAAAGTATCAATATATATTTTCTTTTCATTCTTTGACCACCTTTACTTCTTTTGACAACTCGGCATTACCACATTTCACAGTAACAACGACTGTTCCTTCTTTATGTGCTGTATAGTATCCGTCGCTTTCATCCACCTCAAGAACAGATGAATCTGAACTATAAAACCTCAAATTTTCGGGATCGGTGTTCTCTCCACAACTTACCGAAAACCAACTTTCTTTATCAACGGCTATTTCAGTTACATCTTCTGACCAATAAATGTACTCTTTAGTAGAGTATTCATCATCACTATAATCTGGTAACAAGTGTAAAACAGCAACAATCAATATTGCCAAAACAACAATACAGGAAATTACAAAAAATAGTTTTCTTGCAATTTTAGGCTTTTCTACACCTATCACCAAGGTAGTAGTATTATCCACACCACCATTATTTAAAGCCTCTTTGACAAGTGCTTTGGCGGATTTTTCGGAGTCGTTAGAGCCAAGAACACATCCTATTCTTTCATTTGAAACCATCTCGGTCAACCCATCGCTACAAAGTAAAAGCTTATCGTTTGTATCAAGTACAATTTCCTCAGAAGCATGTGTTTCTATACTGAATTCTTCTTCAAAAATTCCAAGGTGTTGAGTTATCTTGTGTCTGTCTTTATGCGTAGCAGCTTCCTCGAGAGTTATTTCTCCATTTTCTACCATAAACATAACTACAGTATCATCAATGGAAATCTGGCAAAGTTCGCCATTTCTTAAAAGGTACGCCCTGCTGTCTCCGATATTATATATTTTAGCTTTATTACCATATATACAAGCAATTACACAGGTTGTTCCCATACGCTTCAAACCTGTTTCTCTGATCCTTTTGCAAACAAGCTTGTTTGCTTCTTTGATTATATTTTCGCAAAACTTATCTGCTGTAGGTTCATCAAAAAAAGCTTTGTCAGAATGAGCAGCGAGTACCTGAGAAGCAATCAAAGATGCTTCTTCTCCGCATTCTTCTCCACCCATTCCGTCAAATACCGCAAAGACATGCGAACCATTCGAGAATGTTTTTGAATATGTACAAGGTTTATTTCTGTTAGACTCGGTTAAGTAATAACCTTCAAGGAAAAAATTGTCTTCGTTGTTTGTGCGCACCTTTCCTTTGTTTGAAACAACAGTTGCAGAAATATGAGGTTTATTCACTTTCATTCTCCTTAATACTTAGGAATTCTGTTGGAACGAAGTTGTGCCTGTTCCTGGACGTAGTCATACTGTTCGGCAGCATATCTCAAAAACTTGGCATAAGATTCAAGTCTTTTAACGAGTGTTGAATATGTAGAGTCATCGGCAAAAAGGCTGTCCCACTTTGAGTAAAACGCATCGTAATCAGCACCTTGAAAACCGCTTCGCATTTCTAAAACTGCTGTTGAGGAATTGGCCATATGCTTTCTTATTTCAGCAATTTGGGCTTCAATGTTTTCGGCAGTTTTTACCAGTTTTGCACAATCAGTCTTTATATACATTTCTACACCCCATTCATTTAAACTGCTCTGCCAAGGACATGTTTTCAGTTTCGGCATCTGTATATCCTTCTGTTACATTTATTCCGAGGAATGACAGATACTCCGTCATAGTTGTTTTGAAATCTTCAGACAAAGGAGCAATTTTTGAATAGTATTCCTCAACTGCGTATGTTCCGGCTTTACCTTCCCATGTGTTTTGCAAGGTTCTAATTTCATTTGAAATAGTGTCAAGGGAGGTCAAAATTTGGGTTGTGTATGATGATATAGTTTCTTTTGATTTATCTATAACATTTGTGTCAATTAATTGTTTATTCATAATACACCACTTAAACTACATATTGGGTTCAAATTCCTTTGAATATTCAGCTCTAAGAAGTTGCACTTCGGAATTTACATAACCAACGAAACAAACCGCCTTAATATCTTTGTGATAAAACAAAAACATAGTATTGCTGTCTATGTACCCCTCTGGGAATGGTACACCTATATAATCATATTTTTTATCTTCATTTCTTTGAACAGAAACACCTATTATCAATAATTTTTTAGATGCTCCTTCTAAACATACAACACTTCCGATTGGTAATAATTTATTAGCCATTTTGTTCTCCTCCAACAATAATATCAACATAAGAATGAGCGATGTCTGGTGCATTATCCCACACTTTTTTTACGTTTTTTGCAGCTTCATAAATAAAATTTCCAGTTGAATTTGGATCGACATTGAGTAATTTTCTTATAATCACGTCTGTTTTTGTATAATCCGTTACATCAAATGAGTTTTCCATAATGTCGTCGAATTCTGTTCTCCCCCAAGCAAATGTGTTGCGAGAAGAACCACCTAAAGCTAAATCAACTTTCCCAAATGACTCAAGCATTCCATCAACATCATCTAAGAAATCAACCGCATCCATCATAAAATAGACTGTTTCCCCAAGTTTTTCATCATTGGTTAATTTAATGCTACTATCAATTAGAATTTCCTTTAAGTAATTTTTTTTGCCTATTTTATCGTATTCTCCAGTATGTATGTATACCATATCATGAAACGTGTTTGCTATTTTATTACACGAATCTATCAAGCCCAAAACACCAACCGCAGACCCTGCTCCAGAAAACAACAACGCTGTAGACGTAACCATTTCAACTCCAGTCAAACATATTGTCGCAACATATTCGCCAACATAACGTGCCTTTTCAAAATCGATATTCGAAATCACTTCTGTAGCTTTTGCCTTTACTGCATTACCAAAATCATATAAACTTTCAGATACTCCAGCGACTGCTGGCTTGTCAAAGGTATCCACTTTTTCATCACATAGTTTGTTATCTAATTTCTCAAACTCCTCGCTTGTTTCAATAAGATATTTGCCACATACAGAGAGCCTAACTCCATACACTGTCATAATATCCGCTTGAAGTAAATCTAATAGACCATTGAATCCCACTTTCAAATACAATGAGTCCATTCGTTTGTCAATATCTTTTATTCCACTATTTACAGTGTTAACTCTTAGACCATATTCGCGGAGTTTTTGAGTATCAACAACTATCGTATCGCTCATTAAAATCGACCTCCTCCGCCACCACCAAGTCCGGCGGTATCCTGTATGTAATCCGGATACACATCATTCACATCAATGTTGTTAAGCTTTCTGAGAACTGTCCTGTATTTGCTTATTACGCCATCAATTACATCCGCACATCTTTCTGTGCCGATTCCTTGGAATTCTCTCCGCAAACCCGAGGAAATATCCTCGAGTTCACGTATTTCTGCAGAAAGAGCCGTCTTAATGCTATCAAGTTCTCTTTTTGCATCTACATTCATAACAATCCTCCTTTTTGGAGTATTCGCATCAACTTTTTATTTGAACTGTGCACTAAGGCTCTTGTTACCTGTTTCAACCTCGGTATATCCTTCAACAACACTTGTTCTTAAATAAGTGATATACTTTTCAACAAGTTCCTTGTATTCGTTTGCGTATTTATTATAGAAATTCTCAAAAGCCTTTCTCGTATCATCCGAACCCTCTCCGGAGTATGCCTTTGGAAGTTCATTTGTCATAATTGCCTTTACATCATCAAGTGAAAGAGCAAGCTGCTTGTTAAGTGCGTCCATATCATTTGCAATAGCTGCCACTTTGGCAGTATCAATCATATTTGTTCCAGCCATTTTTATATCCTCCTTTTATTACTTAGGTAATCTGCCTGCTGCATCAACATTTGCATCTGTTCTGTTCTGAATATTGGTTGCCTGAGTGTTTATGATTTCACTCAGAAAAGCGAGTTTTTCAGATATCGCAGCAAGCTGTTTTTGAAATTCTTCCATATTCTTTACATACACCTGGTTTTCCTGGAAAGTGATACCTGTACTTAAAGTTTGTACAATACCGTTAAGCTTTGTATAAATAGTTTTGTACTCATCAGCCTTTCCCTGGATTTTCTGCGAAACATTTCTCATATCTTGAGTAGATGCTTCAAATCTTACGTTTGCACCCATTTTTTAGTCCTCCTATGTTATATTAAAATTAGTTTTGAACCATTTGAAATTCCGAGATTTCCGAGTTTTTCATTGGGTATTAGTACTTTTTGCGTTTTTGCATCAATTAAAATCGTATCCGATGAGGGTATAAATTTGTCAGAATTATTATTCTTTACATAATCACAAATCAGCATATTCAGTTCACCGGTGGTACAGGAAAGAGAAACTTCAACATCATAGTTTATATCAGCTGCGGGTACAGCGATTTCAATAAGAACCTTTCTCATATTTATTCCTCCTTGCCTGAACTCAACAGCTTTATTTTCTGTGCCTTTGCTTTCTGAACATTAAATCCGTATGAATGCGATAAATCTTCACGCATATCTGATGTGCCTTTTCCATAGTTTAACTGATATTGTTCAGTAATTCCGTTTCCTACCCAAACAGCATCTTCGAGAGAAATCTGTTTTTTGAACCAACTGTCATAAGCCACACTGGATAACCGTTTTATATTTTCGGCAATAATAACATAAACACCGTATTCTGTACATCCTTTTTCCAAGATAAGCTCAAGCTTTTCTTTTCTTGTGTCATCAAGCGTTTCTTTAAGTTTACTAACGGAATTTATAACAATTGTCATCAAGTCGAAGTCTTCACACGATGTTCCGCTTTCGACAGAATCCTTATATGTGTTGTTTCTATAAACTACAACATCAAACAACTTATCTATAAATTCCTCTATACTCTTTTTGTTGTTATGATATTTTAGATTTACATTTTCAACAGTATCCAAATCACCGTCAACGTCGACCACAGTGATGCTCATATCACCGAACTGACTCAAGATAGATGTAAGCTCTCCAACAAATTCACAATGCCCGTCTGATGATGATAATACAAGCGAAATGTATTTATCAAATATAGGATAATATGAAACTTGAAGCGTATTTACATCTACACCTATCGGAATCTTGTTAGATTTTGTATCTACAAAATTACTAAGAAACGCAAAATCTACAACTTCAGGTAAAATTGGAACCTTTTCTGCCTTGGTTTCGGATACTTCAGATAAGTTTCTGCACCAAGCATCTATTTGCATAAATGTAGGGTTTCCATCAATATGAGCCGTCTGGAACTCATAAATTCTATCTGTTTTGATCAGTCCTCTACCTTTGAAGTTTGCTGGATAAAGCCCATCGGTTCTGCCGACAACGGTTGAGTATTCAGACTCATCATTTAACCTCATTGTGATAAACTGATTAAAGTTTTGCTGGGTTCTGTATCTTACTGCACTTGTACTGTTTGCGGTTATCACAAAGTAAATACCGTATTTTGCGCCTTCTCTTGTAAGATAGTTAACAGCGTTTTCATACTCATCATATATTTCGGCAAGAGCAGAGTAATTATTGATAACTACTACAATAGACGGAACTTTGTTTTCCGAGTTGGAAATGTACGATTTATAATCGCCACCGAAATTTGAAAACAGCTTTTTTCTTTCGTTAAGCTTTTTATTAAGTAACTTAAAAAGATTTCCTATTTTCTCATTTTCATAAGAAAGTATTACATCTCCCACATGAGGTGCGTTTGAGAACTCTCTCAATGTTTCAGAAGCAAAATCCAGAATATAAAGGTTTAACTCATCAGCAGATTTGTCAGCAAGCAATGAGTATATCATTGTTGTCAAGAATGTTGTTTTTCCGGAACCCGTGGAGCCATAAATTATTGTGTTTCCATTTTGAGATATAGGTATTTCAAGTGGATATTGATTTTGAGATTCAGGGTCATCAACAACACCTACAACAGGACAAATATCATAATTGTTGTTTTTAAGCGTTGTAGTTCCTTTTATTTCATTTATGTAGATCGTACCGGGTAAAGGTTCAAGCCACAAGTGTCTTGCTTTGGCTTTTTCATGTTTTGCTACATCACATAAGTACTGAGTTATAACATCTAACTGTTTTCTTGTAGCCGATAAAGATTTACTTACAAAACCAATCTTTTGTACAGTCTTACCATTAGTGTCAATCACAGAAACACTATTTTCTGCTCCTTTTTCGTTCTCTCCCAAAGCATATGGAGCACCGGCCCAAGCAGATTGTCCAAGTTCAAATAATTCGTTGTAACCAACCTGAAGATAAAACCTTCCTGTATCTGTAAGTTCAGCAGCATCAGGTCTCTTAAGCATATCCATACTATCTGAACGTTCCTGAACTTTAAGGCAGACCTTAAACTTACTGTTACTCCAAATTTGATCGTCAACAACACCGGAAGGCTTTTGTGTCGCCAAAATCAAATGTATACCAAGGCTTCTGCCTATTCTTGCGGCGCTAATCAACTTTTCCATAAACTGTGGTTGCTGTGTTTTGAGTTCGGCAAATTCGTCGGATATAATAAACAAATGTGGCAGTGGTTCTGAAACTTTACCCTCACGATACAGTTTTTGATATCTGTAAATATCAATATTGCTTATTTCGTTTTCCTTGCCAACATTTGCAAAAATTGCCTGTCTACGCTTCAATTCACTTTCGATAGATGTTAAGGAGCGTTTCACGGCAGAGCCATCCAAGTTTGTAATAATACCTGCTGTATGGGGCAATTTTTCAAATACCTTTGCCATCCCACCGCCTTTATAGTCTATAAGTATGAATGATACTTCATCCGGGTGGTAATTTACAGCCAGGGAAAGAATAAAGGTTATAATAAACTCGCTTTTTCCCGAGCCTGTCATACCGGCAATTAAGCCGTGTGGTCCATGAAATTTTTCGTGCAAGTCAAGTTTGAACAATTCACCATATGTATCAACACCAACAACAGTTTCAAGGGATTTTGTGGGATCGTTTTCTTTCCATCTTCTTGAGGCATTCAAGTGTTCCACATTACTTGTGCCAAACACATCTAAAAAAGATACCGATTTAGGAAGTTTGTATGCTCCGCTGTTGATATCAAGATATGTGTTTGCAAGAATTGTACTAAGTTCTCTTGCATCGTGTGTCAAGTAAATATCCGGTGAAAACTCAATTACGCTTCCGGAAACATCTGCTTTGTCATAAATCTTTCCCCCAACACTTTGATTATCAATGTTGAAAACTTCAATGACTGTAGAGCATTCCTTTGGAAGATCCTTTAATTCATCAAAACAAGTTATTACGCTAAAATTAATCTTTTTCTTTTGTGTAAATACCTTTTTCAAAAGTTCTGATTTTTCAGAGAGTTTTTTGCTCAAATTAAAGATAACATAATACGGCACTTTTTCTGAGAGTTCGCTTTCATTTTCTTGACAACGAGAGTCTATAATTTTTTCAAAATAATAAGAAAGTTCTTTAGACTCGAACTCGTTTGTTGCAACAAATCTGAAACTTCGGTCATCATTCCATGCATGAGGCAACCACTTAACAAAATCAAAATCCTGTTCTTCAGCATCATCATAGAGAAAAACAAGCTTTAACTCATCATAACCGTACAAAGAGGCAAGTTGCAAAATTAATCCTTTCGCCATTTCTTTTACGTTATATCTGTCGCCAATAATACCGGACAAATGATTTTCAGCAAAAGAAAATGTTATCGGCACATTCTCAATTTTAGGAAGAACTTCAAAATAATCATACATTTTATCAAGAAGATTATCTTTTTCTACGGTGAATTTACGTTCAGGATAAACTATCTCAATACTAGCATCAACATTACCAATGCCTAGACGAAGATTCAAGAAATCGTTTTGAGAAATACTACGTTCCCACAAGTTAACCTTGCCTTTTCTGATTCGATCAATACACTCAGAAACTGGAATCCCGTTCTCTTTTAGTATCCTTGCCTGTTTATCACACTCTTGGCGTATACTTGCAGAAATCTTATCCAAATATTCTGAATACTTAATTTGACGAGTCGCTTCCTTTTTCCTTCTTCTACGCTTGTCATATGATTTTGTTATAATAGGCCACATAACGGTTCCAAGAAGCATACTACCAGACATAACGATTGAAGGAATTGCCGAACTTATATCTCCGGTAGCAAAGGCGTTATTAACCGAATAAATTCCGGTTGTAAGCGAAGCTAAACCCATTGTCATAGACGGTCCTAACACCATCATGAGCGGAGTTTCCTCTCCAATAGCGTTAGGTGGCGGAGCATCAATTTTAAATCGTCTGTTTTCTACATCCCGCTTAAATCGAGGGGAACGATAGAAATACTTTATCTCTCTTTCTTCATACTCCTGTGAACTGTGAGAATCTGACTTTGGAACAAAATAATCACAAAGTTTTGAAGCATTGACGTTCACAGAGTTTTCGGGATTGTTTATTGAGATAAAATCAGTTCCAATTATGAATTTAACACCCATAACATAAACAACATCACCCAGTTGAAGCTCACTTTGGGATACTCTATTACCATTCACATAAGTTCCGTAAGTGCTATTTAAATCTTCCACAACCCATTTGTTGTTTCTGTATGTTATTTTGGCATGTGATGCATCGACAAGGTCGTTCTTTAAGCAAACATCGTTGCCGGGATTACTTCCGACAGTGATAGTATCATTACCTGTAACAAAAGTTTTCTTTACATATTCGCATCCCACATTGTCATTTTGCGAATAAAGCACAATTTTTTCTCTTGTCAGTTTGATTTGCAATGTACAGAGATTTTGTTCAGATATGTCACATGAGTTTAGCGTTTTATCGTTTATAAAAACTGCATATGCATTTGGTTTTAACACCCATTTTCCGTCAATGCCCTCAATTTTTGCAACTTCAGAAAGACTTTCGTCTTCTGTATCGACAATAACTTTGTACTGCCCTACAACTTCTTTAGGAAGTTGTAGGGTACTGTATTTGTTTTTTGTGAAAATTGTAATTAACATTTTTCTGCTCCTGAAGTTTTGAACTGTTTTGTCTAAACTTAAATGTAAACTTCTTTATTTAAGAACATAATAATAATATGTCTTTGTCTTTACATCCCTATTTGCTGTTTCCGTCACTTTGGTAGGAGAATAATCCGTATAGTCACTCCATTTTTCAAAGTAATAAGTATATGTTGTATCTTTATATTGATATACAGTTCTTTTTCCCAAATAATACAGATTGTTCATTTTAGTAGGTGAACAGTGAGTGTTTTTATATCCCATCTTAGTAACACGCTCTTTTGTTACTTTGTTGAAATAAGTTACACTTCCGTTTTCAGCCAATTCCGAATCAACCCACACCTCATGATATTCTTCTCTAGAAGCATCAGACAATTCTGTATTATTATAGAATTTTAAATCTACTGGATATGTTCCGAAATCAACATTATTA
Source organism: Clostridia bacterium (assembly GCA_017517985.1). The sequence goes on from JAFWWX010000329.1 coordinate 24,081, forward strand.
AAATACAGTGCATAATGATAGTAGCCATACTGCATTTTTGTTCTGACTTCTCTAGTAGATGATTCTTGAACTGCATTTTCTTGCCATGCACTCCAGGAACCTTCATTAACATCAGTATCATACAAATCCCAACCACTTAAATAGTCAGTATTAGTTCGGGTTGTAGTTTGTCTTTCACTATAGCTATACCATATAGCTTCTTCAATTTCGTAATCATTACGATTGTTTTTAACATAACTCGGCAAACTTGAAACCCATCCGTCAGATTCATCGTGCTCATAGGTGGTATGATTCTTGCTTCCGCAATCAGAACATACCGGATGATTCTTTGTTAAATGAGCTGTACTATCGCAGTAATCACATGGATAACACTGACTGCAATTACTCTTTTTTTGATTATTGTTAGCTGATACTATTGCACCGCAAGAACATTCTTTATACCCTTCGTGAGGGTGTTCGTTTTCATATTGTACAGCACCGTAAGAATGTACATGTGGCGGATTACACGTAGTACAGGAGCTTTCATTTCCGTTTTTGCCTGTATATTCTTTGTGTCCACATGATGAGCAAAGTTTGTATTCCTTGTGAGGATGTCCGGGTTCGTTATCTACTGCTCCATAAGAATGAACATGTGTCAAAGGCTGATCTTCTGTAGGATTCACCGTCAATGTTTTCTCTTTAACGATTACGGTTACTGTTTTTACTATATCATCACATGTTACTGTTACTGTTACGCTACCAACCTTATTTGCTACAACGTTTCCGTTTTCATCAACGGAAACAATTCCATTGTCAGAACTTTCGAAAGTCACAGTTGTATTTGTTGCATCTTCCGGAACAACAGTAAAATCAAGGTTGTGTGTTTTTCCAACTTCTAACTCTATATTTGACATCAAGCCATTGAGATCTGTAACAGGTATTTTTTCAACCTTTACAGGTATTGTTTTTGAAACCTCTCCGACTTTTACAAACACTGCAGCCTCACCAACTGATTTTGCAGTTGCATTTCCACTTTCATCAACCGAAACAACCTCGTTATTACTGCTTGAATAAGAGATACTGGTATAAGTAGCGTTTTCAGGAATAATCTTTGTGTTAATTCGAACAGTTGCATTAACAGGCATCGAGATATTTTCCTGAACAACTATATTTTCAACCGGAATTGCTTCACTCGCCACAGAAATCTCAATTTGCTCGGAATACGAACCTGCACTTGCCGTAACAATCGCTTTACCTGCAGAGTTTGCAATTATTTTTCCGGTTTCATCTACGCTCACAACAGCTTCGTAAGAGGAAGAATAAACAACAACTTGCTCTGCCTTTGCAGGAAGCACATTGGCTTTTAATTGTAAACTGTCACCTGAAACAATAGAAACAGTTTCGGGAAGACCCGTGATGTCAGTAACTGCGTTTGTTGTTTTGTTTTTCAGGAACCATCCACCAATTAGTAAGCCGAACACAACAAGTATAATAGGAATTAAGAATAATACTTTTCGCTTTTTCTTTTCATTTTCATCCTTGTGTTCGTCTATTCTTTTTCTAAAATCATCAACATAGAAATCATCCATATCTCTCTTTTTCAAAACAAGCACATCTTGAGTAAGTACAACTTTTTCAAGGTCTTCTGCCATTTCAGTTGCACTCTGATATCTTTCATGCTTGTCATAAGCACAAGCTTTATTTATAATTCGGTTAAGTTCTTCATCTGCATAATGTGGGGAAGGAAATTCATTTCCCTCTAATCTACTGTTTGCTGCAGCCTCAACATCAGAAATAGTAATTCTGCCATCTGACGGCAAAAACGGCATTCTTTTGTTGTTCAACAACCTATATAATACAAGGCCTAATGAATATATATCAACGGTATTATTATACTTTTCTTTTTTCAACATTTCCGGTGCCATATATTCTTCTGTTCCGGTTATTGTCCCTTTAGTAGTCTTTCCGGAGGACATCCTTGAAACACCAAAATCTCCAAGTTTGAAATGTCCGTCTCTATCAACAAAAATGTTTTCGATTTTCACATCTCTATGAGTTATACCATTTTTGTGGCAATTGTCTATTGCCCTGCAAAGATCCACACCAAGGCGCAATACATCACTCAGATAAAAATCATTGTTTTCAAGATATTTGTCAAGGGAAGTCAGAAGTTCCATGCGAATTATGATATCCCAACCTATCTCATCATCCTTGGGACATTTAATATGATCCTCATAACTAACAATATTATCGAGACCTTGTAGACCGAGCATAAGATTAATTTCGTCAGTCATACTTTCGGCACGCTCATCACATACCTCTCTAAAAGATTTATCGTCTGTTGCCAATCCCGAACTGTATATGGTTTTTTTGTCATCGCTGTCCTTAGGAACAGATATGTATTTGGCAGCGGCTTCAACACGTCTACCTTTAACGGTTTTATATATTCGATATACCTCGCCAAAGCTACCCTTGCCGATTAATGAGTCAACATACCATTCTCCCCATAACGGCTCATACTTATAAATGCCGCTTTTTTTACTTTTGCTCATTGTTAGCCTCCTGAATAAAGATTCTTTTTGCTAATTCCAATATCAAATTGCTTTAAATCTCTAAAGTTGTGCACAATATTCGTCGTGCAACAATTGTTACTAAACAACATAATTGGCATTATGTTGTAAATGAAAATACATAAAGAATCCAACGGTTATAAAAGACCTACTATCAACCTTAAAAGAGTATACAACAACAAGACCAATAGCAATGAAAAGCCATTGGTCAAATAACTAACGCCTATTTGTGAATTTTTGATGTTGTTTTCGGCATAACCCTATCAAAACATTGACTTTTCGACATTTTTATGATATACTTTAAATGTCAAAATTAGGTAATTATATAATCTATTACAACATAATGCCAATTATGTGATTAACACCTCAACAGTCCTAATTTTTCTATCTGCTTTTTATGTGCCTCACCCGTTTCCATCGTATAGATCCTCGTCGTATTCACACTTGAATGACCGAGAATATCAGCAAGACGCACAATGTCCTTCTGAAGCGAATAGTAAGTGCGGGCGAAAAGATGGCGAAGATTGTGCGGAAACACCTTATCCTTTGAAACTCCTGCAGATTCGCACAGCTTTTTCATATCAGACCAAATATTGCTTCTGTCAAGCGGTTTACCTGTTCTGGATACGAATACGGAACCGCTTGTTATTTTTTGCTCCCGTATATACCGTGCGAGGACCTTGCATAGTGCTTTGGGCAGGAATACCTGACGTAGTTTTCCTTTGCAGTTGATGTTGGCAACACCTGTATTAACGGCAGTTACAGTCACAAAGCGAAGCTCAGACACACGAATTCCTGTTGAGCATATAGTCTGCATCAACAAGTAGAGTCTTTCATTCTTCTTTGACTTTGCTGCATCGAGAAGTCTTTCATACTCCGCTTTAGTAAGTTCTTTGTCTTTGGAAGCAAATATTTGCTTCTGTATCTTCAAAGATTTAACCTTGCAATCGTACCATTCGTTGTAAGTGAAAAAGCTGTTGAGAGATGAAATGACAGAATTCACACTTGCTGGCTTATAGTTCTCAATAAGATACGCCTTGTATTCGAGAACTGTCTGTTTATCCACACCTCTACCGCAGAGCCAGGAAAGAAAAGCACATATGTCACGTATATACTTTTCAAGGGTAGCATCACTTTTTTCTTCGTTTATCAGATAATTTCTAAAGTTTTTAATAAGTTTTTCGGTGATTTTTTTCATTGTTTGACAACTCCTTTGTTTTGATTTTACAGAATAATCTGTGTATATTATTTTACCATATCCACATTTCTAAACTTTATCACACATTTTGAGTTGTCAATGATTTGATAGTTATATTAAGTTATAAATATTCTTTTTCTTTCGCTTTGCGTATTCTAATGTCTTTGCTGCACCTCCCCAAGAGTTTTTTACATAGCAAATCAAGTATTCTGATTCACCCACCATATATTGATTTGCTTTTATGATTTTCACCTCCTCGGATTTGTAGCAATAATTATATCATTTCAAGGTCCACAAATTTGAATCAAGAAGAATAAAAATAGAGTAGGGATACTACCATCAAAAAGTAGTATCCCTATCGTTTTATTTATTATATTTTTAGTTCGTATTAAAACACATATATTTCTTAAAAAGTCATTAATCAATACTGCTTACTGATTTTCGGAACTCTCAATACATTTTACAATATCGTCTTTTGAACGATAGTCTGCCGGGAACTGACTATTGATATCCAAATAAGGTACACCTCCAAAATGCAAATCGCATTTAGTATCATAATCAAACGTAGCAAACACATCTACATTTATACCGAATGGAGAATAGTTTTCAGGTTTGTTTAAATATAATGCAAACCCTATCGGATATGATGCTATTTCTGACACCATTACAAAACTACTCAAATCATTTACACTGCCAATTCCAGATAAACCACTGATTCGCGGCATTTGTGTGGAAACGAAATACATATACAATGAATATTTGGATGTATCAATATTCTTGTCTTCTTTATTCATTAGAAAATGACGTAGTTTTTCATCACCAAAGCAATCGTTATTGATATCGCATATCAATGTCATCATTGCCTTGTAAATACGTAACGGATATAAATTTTTGATTACAAATGAATATGAATTTCCAACAGCAAATCCTTCTTGTTGAATCATTGCATTCGCAGTTTTTGCGAAATCCGTATATGCCCTTATGTACCAAGAGCCAGTATTATTATTACATTCACGGCAAAGACAATACTTTTTATGACCGCCTTGCTGAATCTTCCCTTGTAATCCTTTTGTATCCCAAGGCAGTCGTCCCTCTGCTCCTGTGATAGTTTTGAAAACTTCTTCAAAGGGCAGGACTACAACATTTGCTGAATTAAAAGCATTTTTGGGAGGAATGTGTTCTGCCGTCAACTCTTTTAATTGTCCGCATATTTTACACTTCCCAGGGTGTTTTAAAGCTTTCATTATAAATCATTCTCCGTTGCTTTTTTATTTAATCATTAACATATTCTCGTTAAATGTTACTTATGCTTCCAAACTATCCTTATCAAGCAAAAACTCCTTAACTCCCATCATAACATAGCCCTTTTCATCTCGACGAGGCTTCATTGTACCCTCAACAATTATAATCTTCTTGAAGGAGTCTCCAGCTTTATCGAAAGAGCGTGTTTCCTGAGCCTTCTTTTCTTCGTCGTTTATTGCGTAAGCAGATTGGATATAGTACTTTTTACTGCCGATGTAGGCAATAAAATCTATTTCCAACTGCTTTTTAATCTCTTTTCCGGTTTTCTTATCTTTTTCACGCACTTCAACTACGCCGACATCAACATTATATCCTCTGTAACGCAGTTCATTATAAATAATGTTTTCCATAATATGAGTTGCCTCAATTTGTCGGAAACCGAGTCTTGCATTGCGAAGTCCTATATCTTCAAAGTAGATTTTATAGGGAGTACCGATATATTTTCTGCCTTTTACATCATATCTCTTTACACGGTTTATCATAAAAGCGTCTTCCATATGGGAAATATATCTGCCAACGGTAACTTCGCTTATTGTTGATTTTTTTACGCTTTTAAAGGTGTCTGCAAGTTTTCTCGGGTTTGTAAGAGTTGAAATTCCCGAAGCGATAACATCAAGAAGCTCGCCTATATTGGCATCCTCTGCAAGATTATACCTTTTGATTATGTCTTTAAGATACAGATTCTGCATCTGCGACATCAAGTAATTAGATTTTCTTTCCTCCGTATTCATAAGAGCAACTGCAGGCAACCCTCCGTAAACCATATAATCATCAAACGCTTCATCCTTTGAGCCATTGTATGCGGGGTAAAATTCCGAGAAAGAAAGAGGAAGTACATGAATCTCGTCGCCGCGTCCTTCAAATTCTGTGATTATATCGCTTGACAAGAATTTAGAGTTGCTGCCGGTAACGTAAACGTCCATATTTTTTTTGCGAAGGTATCCGTTAAGCACACTTTCAAAGCTGCCAAGTTTTTGTACCTCATCAAGTAAAAGGTAGTACATTCCGTCATCGGTCATTTTTTCTTTAACGTAGCTCATGAATTTTTCCGGAGAAACCTTTCTCTTTTCATCATCAATTTCAAAAAGGTCCTCTCCAATCAGCATAAGGTCATCTGCCGAATCAAAAGCAAATTTGATAATATGAGCGTCATCAACACCGGAAGCTATCAAGTGGTCGTAAAATATATTGTTAAGAAGATAGGACTTTCCGCATCTGCGAATACCGGTAATTACTTTGACAAAACCATTATTTTTCCTTTCGATAAGGCGGTGTAAATATACATCTCTTTTAATTTCCATAACAGAACCTCGGTAAATATTTTTTACGCTATAGTATATTTTGTAAATCTATTATATACTATTTTAAGTCAAAAATCAAGTGTATAGTAAATATTTTTTCCGTTTTATCACAAAATATTTAATCTGTTATTGGAAAAAACTGTTTTCTGCCACTATAATTAATAGTTTTTTCAACTATATAAACTATATTAAACCATGCTAAACAGTTATAAGTTATTGACTAAAAATATAAATTTTTTCAATTTCACTTGTGCTCGCCAATTAAAACTACAGGAAAATGTCCCCTAAGTTTCAAGTCACATCTTGAAGTAATTAAATACGACAGTTATTTGAAAAGAATTATTTTAGCTTCTCTCAGCACTTTCTTTAACTCCTATGGAATTGTTATGTGCCTTTTATCAGGATATCATTCTTACTCTCAACTTGTGCCAGCAAAGTTCTCATACTGTATTATTGGAAGCTACGATACCAGGAGCTTTTTCTTGAAAAACTTTATCATTTTTGCCCCCGAAAAAACACCGATTTCTCCACCTCCACCCCTCTGAAAACCTTGTGGCACAAGGGTTTCGGAAGCCAACATTGAAAAATTCAACTTTTTTAGCTCCACCTCTTGTAATTGATTTTTGCTTATGGTAAAATATAGTCGTGAGATGGAAAACACTTTCATCGAACAGGGTTCGACAATGTCTTTGACTGCGTGGACAGTCGAATTCCCGGCAGCCCGGTACGCGTGAGATCGGGTGTTCAAAATGGTAAGCAGTCGATGCCGAAAGGCATTAACGATTTTTTGGCTTTCCTGGGAGGCATATACCTTCGCAGGACTGAAACGATTTTTTGGAAGCCTTGGGAGAACTATGCTCTTTTGAGGCAAAACTAAGTACAGGAACTAAAACATTTATTGGATTTTAAACACACATTTTGTATCTTTTAGGGATACCTATGTGTGTTTTTTTGTTTTCTTCGCTCTTTTTTCCTTTGCTTTTTCAATTCTGATAATTTGCCTAGAATTTGGGCAAGATAAAATCACAAAAAGAAAGCGTGGTGATTTATTTGACAAAAAAGAATTACGAGTTCAGTCCTGTACTTTACATGGTTGAAAGATGTTATGGAAAAAACACTGTAAAACAACTCATAACAGAAAGTATAGCAAAGGAAAATAACGGAAATTACGAGCCTTTGTTGACAACAAGAGCAAGCGTAATGTATAATATAGATGGGTCGGTTGGGGAGGACATAAATGCAAACCGATAATAAAACAAGGATAGCATTTGCCTATCTTAGACTGTCAAGAGAGGAAAGCAAAAACGGCTCTGAATCGTCGAGTATTCAGAACCAGAGAGTGATTATTCAGGATTTTTGCGAACGAAACGGAATTACACTTGTAAGAGAGTTTGTTGACGACGGTTGGTCGGGCGGAAGCTTTGAAAGGCCTGCGTTTCAGGAAATGATTTCACAACTGAAAAAAGGACTTGCAAACACAGTTGTCACAAAGGATTTATCACGATTCGGACGAGAAATGAACGGAGCCAGCGACTATGCCGAGCAGATTTTGCCCGAAATGGGAGTTCAGCTTGTGACGGTTGTTGACAACTTCAACACAGAAGATGCATTCGTTTATGCACCGTTTATGTACGCAATGAACGACGTTTACATCCGTGACGGCTCAAAGAAAATCAAAGAGGTTCTCAAAAACAAGCGTGAGCACGGACAATATTGTGCCTGCCCGCCATACGGCTACAAAAAGAGCGATACGGACAAAAACAAGCTTGTTCCCGACGAGATAACGGCTCCTGTTGTAAAGCGTATTTTTACGGCGGCAGCAAATGGAGATTCATCAAGGAAAATCGCTATGGACTTAAATCGTGACGGCGTAATACCGCCGCTAAAGTACAGAGTATTATACCGTGATGACTTCAGCGAAGCGGGTGCGGCAAGAGCATCTGATTTGTGGAACTACACCACCGTCAAGCGAATACTGAAAAATCCGGTCTATCTCGGTCACACAATTCTCGGAAAAACAAAAAAGGTCAGCCTTAAATCTAAAAAGAAGGCGGCAATTCCCAAAAAGGAATGGGCGATTACACAAAGCACTCACGAGCCGCTTGTTTCCGAAGCTGTTTTTGAGCAGGCAAAAATCAACATGGGAAAAGGCACTATGAAGCACGAAAGCTACGACAATGTGCGAAAGAGCATTTTTTCGGGGATTGTCTACTGCAAGAAGTGCGGACACGCTCTCTGCTCGGCAGGAACGGTCTACAAGGGTGAGCGAGAGAAGTACTGGTATATTTCCTGTATCAATAAGCGAAAGGACATCACAGAGCCTTGCAGCGGCACACGAA
>JAFWWX010000330.1 GCA_017517985.1 Clostridia bacterium
AGGACTTCATACCGGTCAGGAACATAAATTACGGCGTAATTGAAACTACTGATGGCAGGTACATAAAAATATTGGAAATAGAACCAATTAACTTTATGCTTCGTTCAAGTGAAGAACAGTTTGGTATTATATCCTCATTTGCAAGCTGGCTTAAAATTTCTCCGATGCGACTTCAGTTTAAGAGCATTACCCGCAAAGCTGACTCCGACAAACACGTCGCTATGGTAAGAAAAGAACTTGAAGATGAAGAAAACGAACAGTGTAAGCATCTTGGCGAAGGTTATTTGAAACTGATTAAAGACGTCGGAAGCCGTGAGGCATTAACCCGGCGCTTTTTTCTTATATTTCAGTATGAGGATATGCACCGTACCGATAGCGATGACATTGGAAAAATTTACGGCGCATTGCAGACAGCAGAACACACTGCAAGAGCATATTTCCTTCAGTGTGGCAACTCAATCCTGCAACCAAAGGATCCCGATGAGGCAACAGCAGAGATTTTATATATGTTCTTTAACCGCCGTTCTTGTGTTGATGAACCGTTTTCGTCAAGAGTTAACCGTGTTGTCGTTGACACAATGGCCGCTAAGAACAAAATAATCGGCATTGATCCCGTTCCTCATATCAAGATGGTGAATTTCCTTGCTCCAAGAGGAATTTCCCTTAAACATAGCAATTATATCGTTATGGATGGGCTCTATTATTCGTTCCTGTATATCAAAGGCGATGGATACCCCAGTGCAGTTCGTGCCGGGTGGATGTCATCCCTTATAAATGCAGGCGAAGGAATTGACGTTGATGTTCACCTGCGCCGTGAAAATCGAAGCAAAACAATTGATAAGGTTGCACAGCGTATCAGACTCAACCGAACTAAGCTTCGCAGTATGCAGGATACCAGCACAGACTATGAAGAACTCACAAACTCCATTCAATCAGGATATTTCATCAAAAACGGAATCGCAAATAACAATGAAGACTTATTTTATATGTCAGTGTTTATTACGATTTCTGCAAAAAGCTATGATGAACTGATGTGGCGTAAGCAACAAATGACCGATATGCTTAAATCAATGGATATGTTCACCAGTGATTGCAGATTCAAACAGGAAGATGCTTTCAAATCGGTAATGCCATTTTTAAGCATAGTACCTTTCCTTGAAAAGAAATCACAGAGAAATGTACTTACAAGCGGTGCGGCATCAACATATATGTTCACAAGCTTTGAAATGTCTGACGATACCGGTGTTTTACTTGGTGTTAACCGTCATAACAACTCACTTTGTATTGTTGATCTGTTTAACACAAAGAAAAATAAAAACGCAAATCTCAATCTGCTTGGTACGAGTGGCGCAGGCAAAACCTTTACAATGCAGCTCCTTGCACTTCGTATGAGAATGCGTGGTATTCAGTGTTATATCCTGGCACCGATTAAAGGACATGAGTTTAGAAGAGCCTGCAATCACATAGGCGGTCAGTATATCAAGCTTTCTCCTGGCTCTCCGCATTGTATCAATGTTATGGAGATACGCCATACACTTACTCCGGAAATGGAGCTTATTGATGAGCTTGATTACAGTGAGCCGACTTCGATGCTGGCACAAAAGGTTCAACAGCTTATGATTTTCTTCTCACTTCTCATACCTGATATGTCAAACGAAGAAGAACAGCTTCTTGATGAAGCGCTGATACGAACCTATGCCGACTTCGGTATTACCCACGATAACGATTCGTTATATATCGACAAAGAAGCAAATCCGCCGGTTATGAAAAAGATGCCCATACTCGGTGATTTACATAAAAATTTGCTCGGTAATAAGATGACAGAGCGAATTGCAGTAATAGTCAGCCGTTTTGTTACAGGCTCGGCACAGTCATTCAATCAACAGACCAACGTGGACCTTACGAATAAATATATTGTACTTGACTTGTCCGAACTCAAAGGTAAACTCCTTCCCGTTGGAATGATGATTGCTCTTGATTATGTCTGGGATAACATAAAGGCTGACATCACTAAGAAAAAAGCTATACTCATTGATGAGATATGGCAGCTTATAGGTGTTGCGTCTAATAAGAACGCGGCGGAATTTTGCTTGACTATATTCAAGACAATCCGAGGGTTCGGCGGTGCAGCCATTTCTGCAACTCAGGACCTTTCGGATTTCTTCAGTCTTGAAGACGGTAAGTACGGCAGAGCTATTATAAATAACTCCAAGAATAAAATCATTCTGAACCTTGAGCCTGATGAGGCACGATATGTTCAGGATGTATTAAAGCTTACCAAAACTGAAATCCGTTCCATTACCCGTTTTGAACGTGGCGAGGCTCTTGTGTATTCCAATAATAACAAAGTTCCCGTAGTTATCAAGGCTTCCAAAGAAGAACAGGAAATGATTACTACAGACCGTGCGGAACTGGAAGCAATCCTCAAAGAACGCAAGAAAAAGAAAACGCATAATCCTTAAAATGCGTATTTCTCTTAAAATACTCACAAGGAGGTGGTAAAAATGTTACTGCAAGACGAGCAATACATAGTTAAGTGGCTTTCTCAATACGGAGCCTTAACTACGACACAGGTTATAAAGATGCTTCAAAAAAAGCCAGAAACAGCAATTAAGATTATTAAGAACCTGAAACGGATGCACCAGATATCCGATGTTAAAGGCGGATATTATTTAGGACTTGATTCTATGTGTCAGCCGGATCAGCGAATGATACTTGCTGTTTGGGTGCTGTTGAAATTTATAGAGCAGGTCGATCCTATGGCACACTACCCGGCAGTATATCCTTCGCAGTTGTTTTTCTTAAAAGAAAACACGGGATACGAGATTGTAACCATATACGAAGGCGAAGAACATTTGCTGAAGCTTTTGCAACCGGATGAGGATTTGAAATATATCATTGTGATTCTGCACATTTCAATGGCATCGAAGCTCAAATTGCCCAATGCTCCTTGTCTGTTTGCGACAGTTGATTTCAATGGCAAAGATGAGCCTGAGATAACATTCTACTCGGAGGGAGAGATTGCCGATGAAACAAAAGAATTCATTCCTAAGAGTGCTGGATAAAGCAGAAAACAAAATACAGGTAATGAGCGAGCATATTAATGATGTTCGCTTTTTATATACCAGCGGACATATCAGTGAAGCCTACGAAAAAGCAATGCAATTGGAAGAACACTCCGAAAAAATAGTTTTACTTACACGGGCGTTACCTGCATATACAGGTCGTCCAAATGCAGGGCTTGAAGTCAACAACATAATGCGAACCAGTGTCCCTCTTGAAATTGGGTTCACATTTGAAGGTTGGTTTTCAGTGCGCATACCACTACTTCTCCCCAAGAAAAGTGAAGGCTCTGCTGATTATGTCCGCTCATTGTTATATCCTGCAATGAGTGATTTTTTTAAGACCGCACCTCCGGTTCGTTATAAAGATTGTGTCTTGGTTTACAGACATGTGTATGACGAAACCAGAAGTGAGCGTCAAAAGAGAGACCACGACAATATAGAAATCAATATGGTTTCTGATATTATCGCACTGTATGTGATGCCTGATGACGGACCTGATATATGCTCCCATTACTATTGCAGTGCCAAAGGTAAGGATGAACGCACAGAAGTTTATGTCATTCCAAAGAATGATTTTACAATGTGGTATTCCTTAGAAAAAATGTTTCCAGATGAGGGGGTGAAACTCTATGAAACGCCATTCATTTCACGAAAAAAACAGGGGTAAAAATCGTCAAAATTTTGCAAAGAAAAAATACCCCACTTCCGGCAAGCGTCAAAATCGCAGAAATTCAGCGGTTTGGGGGCGTTTTGCCACCCGAAATTGCGCCAAAGAGAGCAGTCATGTTGGCGAAAAATTCTTCCAAGAAGACGGTGATGAC
>JAFWWX010000331.1 GCA_017517985.1 Clostridia bacterium
AAGAAATCAAACATCTTTCAATTGATGATTTACGAAAACTTCAGGATGAACACGGAATCGAGTTAATCGGTTACACGGATATGCTAGCGACAGCACTTCGAAAGGAGCCGTATTCCAATAACGATGTTAAATTCAAGTGCGATGCGATAATGTCAATTGTGCTTGATATGGTGCATCGTGAATTAAGAGAAGATGCAGTATATCAAAGATTGGCTGAAGGAGTGGAACACGAAAATGTACAAGTTTAACTTTTATCATACCAGGCCTGAAAACTTCTTTCGCAACGACAAGGCAGAACAAACAAAAGGTCTTGTTGGATATTTAAGAGGTGACATCGGCAGAGATGGGAAAGAATTTCATCATACATGGTTTAACAACAATGAAAAGTTGAACAACGCAAGCTTCAAGGAAGATTTCGATAAGATAATGGAAACCTTGCGTGAAAGACTTTTGACAGACCGCAGTTGGATGAGAAATGTAGCGTACAATCATCCCGAAGCAAAGATTGCAAGTGAGAGTACATCTTCATACGGAATGTTTGTAGAAACAGAAAGGTACGAGTATGATATCAGAACAATTACCGAAGATGGCAATTATGACTTTTATATCTACTGCTACGATAAGAACTTCCAAGAACCTCAGTATTTGAACAGTAAAAGATTCAGAGATGAGAATGGAAAGCTCACCGAAAAGGTCGAAGAGATTGCAAAGAAAACATTGCCCGAAGCTCGTAACTATTATATCAACGGAGATAGATACGAGAACAACGGTAAGATATATACCTTTAGGGTAACAGAAGAAAATATGATCTTTGATGGCCAAGACGGTGAGAAACTTTTCGTAGCACCCGAACTGATGGGAACATACCTGCCGGATGTTGCATCCGAAGGAAGTGCCTTTGTAAAAGTGCCTGTGAGTCAAACACTTGCAAATCTTACACTCGGGGATTTAATACAGGGTGTCAAACTTTCATCTGTTCACTTGGTACATGACGAGGCTGAAATAGACCTCGCCACAGTTGAAGACTTATCCGATGCAATGCTTACAAGCGAAGGTAAAGGTGCGTGGTCGGATGTACTAAATGCAAAAGTAACTGAAATCTATAACGGTTACTACGGAATACAAATCCAGTGCAGTGGTGTTGATGAACAAAGACTTGCTGATTTTTCACAAGCTTTGGCAGGAAATTGGTCTGCAGAAGAATGTGATAAATGGTTTGACTATGATTCGGCACAAGGACCGGATATGAGTATGTAGGAGGAGATAATATGATTAGAAATATTGATATTTTAATTGAAATACAGAACAGAATACATAAGTTTCGCATTCTTGATGATGTGATTGCAGTTATGCTTGAAGACAAAGATACGGAGTTTTCAGATCTGATAGAATCACCTTGTCAGGAAATGTGTGACATCTTAAATGCCATAAACGATATAGACAAGCTGTTGGATTCTCTCACCGAGGATTTGAGAGGTTCGATGGTGAATGACGGTTTCGATCCTGATGACTATAAGTTCTGGAATGCGTGCTTGATACACAGCCCGTATAATCTCGAAGGACTAATTGAAACCTTTGAGGGAGCCATAGAAACCCTTGAATTATATATCCTTGAAACAGTAAGAGGATATAAAATCCTAACTCAGCTTGCTTATGATAAAAACCCTCGTTTGCCCGGTTTGAATAAGCAAGAGGGTAAAGGTTGATGGCTACGAAATTTATGTCTGGTACAGAGTTGTTTATGTTTGAATGTTTAATGCAGCAGACTCCGAATATGAGCAGGGCAAACCAAGAGGAAAAGAGATTCAAAGCTCAGTATATCGGAGTGCTTAAAGATTACATGCGAGAGTATGGCTATGGGGATATCCGCAAAAGAGTATTAAATTCGTTGGATAAATTCATATTTGATGAGTTTATATTCTGCAATGAAGAGCATAGAGATACCTTCTGGAGAATGTACACAAGATGGGCCAAGAACGCAGATAAAAAGAACCTTGATACAATGGCTATTATTTATTTGCTAAGTACCCATCGGGAATTCGGAACTATCTTGGCAAACTATGTTTCCAATCCCCTGTATGTCTTGCCTAAAACCTACAGTGGAGGTAATGATGAAGAGAAATATAATATCTATCATGCAGTGAAGATGCTTGCCGGAATGGAATCGGGTTTGGAAGAGGCAGATTTATTCGAGGATGAAATCATTAATGACAAAATCCTATGCCTCATCATAAATGCGAAATTCATAAGCAAGTATGGCATTAACGGATATCAGGATAAGAAAAACAGAAGGAAGGAGCCATATATAAACAATTCGTCAAAGCACAGGCGAAATCAGAAGTTGTTCTCATATAAAGGGCAGACGATAAGAATTAAGTAGGAGGTGAATCGAAATGTCAGAAAGAATTAAGCATCCAAGCTATGCAAATCTGTATATTGGAAGAAGTCAATGCAGTGGTCAGCAAGCCTTGTTTGGAAGTTCTATTAAACATCACGATATTATCACTCTACGTATAAGTCCTGCATATATGGATAGAGATTTGAATTATGACAGATACTATGCAGAGAATCATCCATACATTGAGATTAATATGAGCCAGTCACAGTTTGCACAGGCAATAACATCTCTCAATATGGGTGCAGGAGTACCTGTTACATTAAGACAGATAAACGGAGAATACATAGAGCCTTGTCCGTTCGTAGATAAAAGGGAGCAGTTCAGCAATGAATTCAGAGAAGATATGAATGAACTGACCAAGAAGATAAAAGAAACGACAAAGGCAGTTGAAGACCTGATACAGAACAAGAGAACGTTTACAAAGGCGGACAAAGAACAAATCCTGTCGACACTGCATTCTGTATCGCAACAGCTTTCTTCAAATTATCCATATATGTTTTCGATGTTTAATGAGCAGATGGATAAAACAGTCACGGAAGCAAAAGCCGAAATAGAAAGCCACCTGCAAGCAAGAATGGAAGATGTTGCGTTGAAAGCAATGGGTAAATCACAGGAGCAGGAATTATTGCCTGAAGAAGATCAGGATATCGAAGAAGATGGCGGAATGCTGATGGGAGGAATGTAGAATGGCAGTTTTGTTTTCACACATAACTCTATCGGCGGATAATGGTTCAACAGAGACTTTTTTATGCGGAGGTATTCCTGACAAAGAATCAGACCTTGAAAACCTTACAGCGTATCAAAACTTCCTTGAAGATAATCCTGAAATAGAATCTATAGATGTAGAGGTTAGAAGTTTTCTGTATGGTGACGGTGAAGTAGTTGATGCAAACGAATATGAGGTCGCATACTTTACCAAACGAGGACCTGACTTTATAGAAAGATCAACGGTAAAACCGCATGAGGAATCAAACTTCATCATCTTGACGGATAATGACGAGATGGAAGAAACAGAAGAACCAATGATGGAAATGTAGAGGTGAATATAAGTGTTATATGTTTTAAGTTTTGCCGGAGGTGCAGCCTTTGGTGTAGTAATGATGTGTTGCTTCATTGTAAGCGGACAGGAATCAAGAAGGGAGGAAAAATACCTTAATGGAAAACAGGATCAAAGTGATGGTGTTTGAGCCATTAAGAGAACCTCATATCGAACATATTAAGAATACCAAAGAGGTATATCAGAATGTTGTTGAGGGTGAATATAAGGTTCAGGCGCTTGATAAGCAGACGGTTCTCATCCATAATGTCAAGGATAAGGAACTTGAACTTGTTCCGAATAGACATGTCGGAAAAGACATTATATGCGGAACCTTCTTTATTGCAAGAGATACAGGAGAAGATATGTATGCATCCCTGTCAGATGACCAGATGAAATATTATTATCAGATGTACAAAGAATCGGAGGTCATATCACAGCAGGATGTAAAAGAAAATCTTTTGTATTCAGGAGAAGGAATTGGCAGAGACGAAATATTTATCAACAACATCAATTTGAGACTTGGAGAAGTGGACTTCAAAAAGGTTGTTGAGTCATATAAGACACCTGAATTTGCTGAGGCAAAGGAACTTCTCAAGATGATGCATGAAGAGTTTTGTGAGGCTTTCGGAACAAACGATGTTGATGAACTGATAGAAGGTGACGATGTCTTTATCCATCTTCCTGCGGTTATGAGATCAAGAGAAACAGGTGAGCTTTGCGTAGGACTTGTGTATGTTGACACTTCAAGCTCAGGTGAGCATTGGGGAACAGCCTTTGCATTCAGCAATGGATTTATAGACCAAAACGAGGAAAACAAGAAAAATCCAATGGTCGAGGAAAGAAAAGCATTTGGAATTTATGATTATTGGTATACTCCTGATTACGATGGAGATATACACACCAACAGAGATTATGCTCCGGATGAAGTGAAGGCTATTCTCGATTATGCAATCGGTTCAGAAGAACAAACACAAGGAATGAATATGGATGGGATGTAAAAGAATAAGATGAGGCGGTCAGTTTGTGTGAACTAAAACACACAGATTGACCGCCTCTTTTTTTGTACCCAAATTTAGCAGAAAGGAGAATTGCTGCGATGACAATTGGTGGTAACAGGGTGCGAGATGCTCCCCGATAGGTAAACGACATATATTGTAGAAGGCGGTC
>JAFWWX010000332.1 GCA_017517985.1 Clostridia bacterium
CAAGCTCAAATCTTACCTGGTCGTTACCCTTACCGGTACAGCCGTGGCAGATTGCGTCTGCACCCTCTGCAAGTGCTATTTCAACTATTCTTTTTGCAATAATAGGACGTGCAAAAGATGTACCGAGCATATATTCTTCATACTTTGCACCGGCCTGAACTGTAGGAATAACATATTCATTCACAAATTCTTCTGTAAGGTCTTCAACATACAGCTTAGAAGCACCGGTCTTGATAGCTTTTTTTTCCAGACCTTCAAGCTCGTCCGCCTGACCTACATTGCCGGAAACCGCAATAACCTCACAATTATTATAATTTTCCTTAAGCCACGGAATAATTATTGATGTATCAAGTCCTCCTGAATATGCAAGGACAACTTTTTTAATTTTTGACTTATCCATTTTTCTACCTCGTTTGTTTATAATACTGAATGTATCAATTAAAATTATGTGTCTATTATATCGCATAAATATTCAATTGTCAAGCATATTTATAACTTTTTTCCATATTTGTATATAACTACAATCAAAACGAAAAATTCCTCTTATTTTTGGTTATAATTACATTGTTTATATATAATATTTTATAGTTTAGGTGAAAAAATAAAATCGAAAGAGGTGAGAAATTTATGATAAAAAGAATTATTAGTGCATTTTTATGCATAATATGCTGTATATTTTTATTGAATATACAATTTTCGTTTGCGAAAGAAAGTAATACAAAGAATTGGTACCTGAAGTACGGAAATTCGGGTGAAGTTCCTCAACTACCGGAGAGTGATGAAACTTCAAAAAAATATGATTTGATTACCGTTGACAGAAGTGGTGAAAAAGCTATATATTTAACCTTTGATGCAGGATATGAGAATGGTAATATAGAAAAAATTCTTGATATTATGAAAAAACACGAGGTAAAAAGTGCATTTTTTGTTCTTCCAAATCTCATAAAGTCAAATCCTGAGCTTATGCTTCGCATAAATGATGAGGGACATCTGATATGCAATCATACTAAATCCCATAGAAATATGAGTAAAGTAACGGATATAAATGAATTCAAAACGGAACTTATGGAAAACGAGAAAATACTTTCTGAGAATCTTAATATTGAAATGAAAAAATATTACAGACCACCTGAAGGCTCATATTCAGACTTAAATCTAAAGCACGCAAAAGAACTTGGATATAAAACAGTGTTCTGGTCGCTTGCGTATGCCGATTGGGACAACAACAAACAGCTTGAAAAAAATAAGGCTTTAAATTTGTTACTTTCAAGAGTACACCCCGGATGTGTACTTCTTCTCCATCCGACTTCTGCAACTAATACAGAAATACTTGATGAGTTTATAGTGAAAATGAAAGAACAAGGCTATATTTTTAAAAGTCTTGACGAATTTCCAAATTACAGCACAAGTGAAGGACAGCAAAAATGATGCGTAAATGTATAGCTTCTATTGCTTTATCTTTGACACAGATATTGTTGTTTTATGTTAATGCAGAGGGTTATCTACAATGTGGTAAAATTAGCGATTACACTTATAACGACGGAGACAGTAATGTTATTGTCGCAAACAGAGACGCAGGAAAACAAATTGCAATAACTTTTGATGATGGACCGGGAAAGGAATACACTCCGGAAATTCTCGATATTTTAAATGAATACGGAATAAAAGCAACGTTTTTTGTTGTTGGAAAAAACGCAGAAAATAATCCCGAAATATTAAAACGAATATATACAGAAGGACACGAGATAGGTAATCACACCTATAGTCATCCGGATTTCAGAAAACTTACTACTGAGCAGGTTGAAGATGAAATAGAAAAAACGCAAAGTATTATTGAAGATATAACCGGAGCAAAACCAAAGTTATTCAGACCACCCGGCGGATATTTAAGCAATTCAATAATGGATATAATCACTTCAAAAAACTATATTACAGTTCTTTGGTCGTGGCGACAGGATACAACTGACTGGAAATCACCACCTGTGAAGGATGTTGTCAATATTGTGCTGACAAATATAAAAGACGGCGATATTATACTTTTCCACGACCAAATATTCGGAGAAAGCCCAACACCCAAGGCTCTGAAAATAATTATTCCGGAGCTTTTGGAAAAAGGCTATGAATTTGTTACTGTTTCGGAACTTATGAAATAAAAAAATGGCGGCAGCAGTTTTTGCTACCGTCATTTGTGTTTGTTTTTACTGATTAATTAGAGAAAAAATTTTTATATAATTTAATTACAAAGTTTTTCCACCATTCTAACAGCAATTATAAGAGCCTGCTCACGAGTCGCATTTGCATATGCTGTCGCTTCCTGCTCGGTTGTGGTATTCTTTGGAGCAAACAAATTGTTACCTATTCCCCCAACTATGCCGTTTGAAACCATAAAATATACACTTTCCTTTGCCCAGGATGAGATATCTTCGTCATCGGCAAATGCAGTTGGAGTATCATAATTGAGAGGATAATTTGCATCCGTGTCAACAGTCCAACCGGGTATAGTTGCTTTCTTAAATACTCTTGTTAACATTGTCGCAGCTTGTTCACGGGTAAGAAGTACATTGGGTGCAAATTCCGTTTCCGAAACACCTGTTGTTATTCCAACATTGTATGCCTTTAGCACATCAACATTATTTGTATCAGTAAATGGATTTATAACCGCAGGGAGTGCGCTTGTTCCTGTAAGTCTTTCATAAACCTTAACAGCAACAGATGCAAACTCCTCTCTTGTTATACTCTGTGACAAATCCTTTTCCTTGAGATTTTCCGGGAAAAGCTCAAGCTCATCGGCTTTTTTAAGTTCCTCTGTACCCCATTCTGAGTTTTCCGCCCATATAAATTTCAAAGGAACAAATGATAGTTGAAGTGCCTGTGCATACTTTTGTGCATAGCTGTCATTGTAACCGTGAATATGACAGATACAACCACAGAATGAAGTGTAATCTATAATCGAAACCTTTGAATGGACAACAACCTTTACAA
>JAFWWX010000333.1 GCA_017517985.1 Clostridia bacterium
AAAAATAAACATTATTCCACTCAAGGTAACTACCAGCCTCTGCTCTTTTTGTCTTTCACGCAGAGTTATTCGTCTTTTTAAAAGGTCAGGATTTTTAACAAGCATACAAATTCCTGCAACAAACATAGGCACAAACAGTATGCCGATAAAAATCCAGCCATTTATATAGTCAAGTGTCATTACAGGTAAAAACACAAGTGTTGACACAAGTATTAATCCTAAAATAAACTTTAAGACCGCCGAAACAAGAAGTTTAACTCTCATAGTTTAAACTATCGGTGGATGCTCAAGTGTTATTCGGCCTATTGTTCCGTCGCGGAACTCATCAAGAAGCATCGTTGCGCATCTTGCGTAGTCAATTTCTCCGCCGGAAATGAGGAAACCTCTTTTTCTGCCGATAAGCTCAAAAAGCTCATAGGGCATAAGGTCTGAAATGTCCTCTGTTATTTTATATCTTGCGCAGAGAAGCTCGGGGTATAGACTTCGGAGTTTATCGCAAAGCTGTATTGCAATTTCTTCCTTATCAAGGATTTCATCACGTATAGCACCGGTATATGCAAGCACAAGTCCTGTTTCCTCGTCGTCGAACTTCGGCCAGAGAATACCGGGAGTGTCAAGCAGGTCTATGCTGTCCTTGACGGTTATCCACTGATTCTGTCGGGTTACACCGGGTCTGTCCTCGGCTTTAACCTTTTTTGAGCCGTAAAGCTTATTTACAAGAGTTGATTTTCCTGCGTTTGTAACCCCGATTATCATGGCTCTTGGAAGTCTTCCTGTCATCCCTTTAGCTTCAAATCTTGCAAGCTTTTCCGAGAGAACCTCTCTTATTTTCGGAACGATTTCGCTTACACCCTTGCCGGAAAGTGCATCTGTGAATATTACGCTCTGTCCCTCTTTTTCAAAATAGTTCTTCCACTTATCGCTGGCTACAGGGTCTGCAAGACTGCTCTTATTCATAAGAAGAATTGATGGTTTTCCGTTAAGAATGGACTTTATCTGCGGATTTCTGCTTGACACAGGGATTCTCGCATCGCACAGCTCTATTGCTATGTCAACAGATTTCAAATCCTCGGCTATTTCCCTTTTGGCTTTCGCCATATGTCCCGGAAACCACTGTATCACCTTGCCGACCTTGCGTTCGGGAGTGAGCTTGATTTCAGTTTCCTGTACGGGCTTCTTTTTCTTTTTATACGGTTTCCAACCGTTTTTTGAAGGCATTATTTTTCCTTACCTTTCTGTTTATTGATTAATTGAACCCCTACCTCTTTATTACCAGTTCGGACGCACCGATTCAATTATTCCGATTCGGTTTATTGGCGTTATTCTAAAATAAACCTTACCGATTATATATCTTTCATCTACTGCACCGAATTTTCTTGAGTCGCTTGAATTGTTTCTGTTATCTCCCATAACAAAAACATATCCTTCAGGGACTTTATACGGGTATGTTATGGGATTCTGATAATTTGGAGCGATACTCATATCGGCATTTTCTATATAATTTACATAAGGCTCGTATGTGGGCTCTCCGTTTTCATCTGTCGCAAGAGGCTTTCCGTCAACAGTGACAATCCAGTTTTCAAAGTCTATATCCACTGTCTGACCACCGGTTGCAACTATTCTCTTGACAAGAGGATTGTTTCCGTAATATTCCGGAACACTTGTTATAACAACATCCCCTGTCTGTGGTTTATAAAATATATCGGAAATAATAAGGCGTTCACCGTTATGAAGTGTATTAAGCATTGAATCACCGTCTACTGTTACAACACGGAAAACAAATGTAAACAGCAACACAACCGCACAAAGTGCCAACACAAAGGTTTCTACCCATTCAACCACATCTTTTGCTATCTTTCCCGATGCTGATATTTTACCACTATCATTATCGGGTACAATCTCGTTGTTGTCATCCTCAACGCCGTTATTTTTCGGATTCATCTCTTCCATTATACATGCACCTCCGAGACCATCGAAAAGTTATTCACAGTATATTATAATACTATTTTTAGCTTTTGTGATGAAAAAAATATTTCTATATAGTAAAATCTTGCGAATATTTTGGGTTTAACACAAAATAAAACGCCAACCTGTATGCAAAAAATATTTTCTGAGGAACTCCCCTTACCACTCACGCAATTTCTAACATCTCCGCAAGTTTCGACTCCTTCCATTATGTAAACAAATAAAAGGATACGATTGTATCCGTTTATTTGTTTGTTTTTCACATTCATAATAGATGCAGATTGTTTTAATAATTTGACAACTTCGTTGTCATGAATTGGCTTCACCATGAATTGTTGCTATCGCAACATGAATTGAATTGCCCGTTTGCTCTGCAAACGATTAATGCACGAAGTGCAATTCACGAACCATAAGCTTCTATTCATGGAATCGCAGATTCCAATTCGTGCCGTCAGGCAATTCATTGAAAAAAGCACCGACAAAGTCGATGCTTTTTTCTGGAGCTGGTGACAGGAGTCGAACCTGCAACCTGCGGTTTACGATACCGCTGCTCTGCCATTGAGCCACACCAGCATATAATATTCACAAGCCGTATCCCTACAGCAACAGCTATAATAGCATATTTTCCCGGTTTTGTCAAGGGGAAAAAGAGCTTTTTGAAAATGCAGCCTGCCTCAAAATGCAAGGCAGGCGTCGTAGTCTTTCTAAGTTTGTTTATGTCAGTGATTAACAGATGCGAGATACTCCTCAAGGCATACTCCGGACTCAAAAATTTCCTTTGCCGCCTCTTTTCCCACATATCTGTAGTGCCACGGCTCGTAGTATATGCCGGTAATATCACTCTTATCGCTTGGATAACGGAGGATAAAACCATATTTATAGGAATTTTTCATAAGCCACTTCTGTTCAGCAGTGTTCTCCTGAGACTCGTCAAGCACCTGATAGCTTGTTGCAACTATATCAAGTGCAAGTCCGGTATGATGCTCGCTTGTTCCCGGAACTGCCACCCACTTCCCTGCCTCAGCCTCGGCACTCGCCTGTGTGTATCCGCGGGATTTATATTTCGCAACCTGATTATTATAGAGTGTTGTCTGCTTTTGCAGCGTTCTATAGGAGGAACATACCAGCGGTGAAAGCCCCTCGTCTTGCATTGCTTTCATCATTTCCGCATAATCCTCATATGCACGGCTGTCGATGTAGTGATTTCCGCTTATTTTCGTCATCTCAACATCAAAGTCCTCCGGTAAAGTATTCCACGGATTTACAAGCAGAAGTTTCCAGTCATCCGACGATGTAACCTTGTTCCCTGTCTGCTGCAAAGCCTCATTTGTTTTCTCACTCTCGCCGTTATCAGCTTTTGAAGAAGCTTCGGTTCCGTCAATAGTTATATTTTCAGTCGTTTCCCCACCCTGTTCTTTATTCTCATCCTGCACAGATGCACCGGGCGTCGGAAGCTTAAGCTCTCCAGAATAATTTTCATTCGCCTTATCCTTGCAGGAAAAACATCCGACAAGACATACACATATTACACACAAAAATTTTATCATTGATTTTTTCATTTTTCGTCCCTTTTATAAATTTTAAATACCAATTTTATGTACACCAAATAACCTCTCCTATGTATTTATTATATCACCTAAAAATACCGTTGTCAACCGCAGTGTATGAATATCACCGCAAGTACATCATTAAAAATACCAAATTTGCAGATAAAAATACATTACTTTTTACTATTCTGTAATTGAATTTTACAAAAAACTATGATAAAATATCCGTTGTTTATAAGAATTTTTTATGTTTGATAAATTTATATACACAGCGAAAGGAATTTATGATATGAGTATTCGCATAGGAATTTTCGGTTACGGAAACCTTGGCAGAGGTGTTGAATCGGCTCTTAAGCAAAATGAGGATATGGAGCTTGTGGGTGTATTTACAAGACGCGACCCCGCTACAGTAAAAACCCTTACAGACGGAGTTAAGGTGTACCACGCAGACGCAGTAAAGGATATGACAGATAAAATTGATGTTATGATACTTTGCGGTGGTTCTGCCACTGACCTTCCCGTACAGACACCGGAACTTGCAAAATACTTCAATGTAATTGACAGTTTTGATACCCACGCAAAAATTCCGGAGCATTTTGCAAATGTGGATAAAATTTCCAAAGAATCTGGCAAAATTGGTATTATATCCGTTGGCTGGGACCCCGGTATGTTCTCCCTTAACAGACTTTACGGGTCTTGTATTCTTCCCGATGGCAAGGACTACACCTTCTGGGGTAAGGGCGTTAGTCAGGGACATTCCGATGCTATAAGAAGAATAGACGGTGTTGTGGATGCAAAACAGTACACTATTCCTGTAGAGTCTGCACTTGAAGCTGTAAGAAGCGGTACAACCCCTGAACTTACAACAAGACAGAAGCACACAAGAGAATGTTTTGTCGTAGTAAAAGATGGAGCTGATAAGGCAAGAATTGAAAACGAAATCAAGACTATGCCTAACTACTTTGCAGACTATGACACAACAGTTCACTTTATTTCCCAGGAGGAGCTGAAACGTGACCACAGCGGAATCCCCCACGGAGGTTTTGTAATACGCAGTGGAAAAACAGGCGCAAACCTTGAAAACAATCACATCATTGAATACAGCCTGAAACTTGACTCCAATCCCGAATTCACCGCGAGCGTAATTGTTTCATACGCAAGAGCTGCATACAGACTCGCAAAGAGTGGCGACTGTGGCTGTAAAACTGTTTTTGATATTGCTCCCGCAATGCTCTCTCCCCTGTCGGGCGAGGAAATAAGAAAAAATCTTCTCTAAAAAATAATGGGTACACCTTTAAAGTGTACCCATATTTTATTTTACAGCATTTAGTTTAATATATTATTATATTTACAGCATATTCAGATTCAACTCTCCTGAATCTTACCATATTATTATGAATTATAATTTCAATTTCAGGGAACAATTAAAGTAGACCAACGAAAGGAATGAATATATATGGTGGAACAAGATACAATACGACTTCTGCGCGAATGTGACGCAGGAGTAAAAATGGGTGTAAGCTCAATTGATGACGTACTGAAATATGTGTCGGACAGTGAGTTTAAAAGTACTCTTTCGGAATGTAAAAAAGAGCATAACAAGCTTGACTCGGAGCTTCAGTCCCTGCTTGAAAAATACCACGATGACGGCAAAGAGCCTGCAGCAATGGCAAAGGGAATGTCCTGGATAAAGACAAATGTGATGCTTGCTGTCAATGACTCCGACGAAACAGTTGCAGACCTTATAACAGACGGCTGTAATATGGGTGTAAAGTCACTCAACAAGTATCTTAACAAGTATAAGGCGGCAGACTAAGTATCAAAGGATATTGCAAAACGGCTAATCAATCTCGAAGAAGAACTTGCAGTTGATATAAGAAGTTATCTGTAAATTCAAAATAATCAGGGAAGTTAAAGCTCCCCTGATTATTTTTATAGTTTTATTTTTTATAATTCCCGTATAAACCCCTTGCCGTGTACCTTGCGGACATCAGTTACTACCGTAAAGGCATCGGGATCAGCATTTCTGACAAGTGACATAAGTCTCGGTATTTCTTTTGACCGTACAATACACATAAGCATAATTCTGTCATCTCCGTTGTAAAATCCCTTACTGTATATTCCGGTGACTCCTCTGTCCATTGTTGTCAGAATGTTCTTTGCAATTTTGTCACTGTATTTTGATATTATCAGAACGGATTTCGCATAGTCGCCGCTGACAAGAACCATATCCGCAACCTTACTGCATATAGAAAGGGATATTACAGAATAAAACATAACAGTATAATCTCTGAATATGATTCCCGACACAAGTATTACAACGGCATCAATAAGGAGTATAAATGCCGGAACGGAGATATGCGGAAAAAATCTGTTGAGCATAATCGCCGCAAAATCACTTCCTCCGGTTGACGCGTTTTTCAGAACTGTAAGCCCAATGCCAAGACCAATCAGTACTCCACCGAAAACCGAGGCTATAAATATATCCTCGGTATATTCACCGAAGCTTTTTGTAACTTCAAGAAAACACGAGAGAGAAACAATTCCAAAAGCGGTTTTGATAACAGATGCCCTGGGCAGTGTTTTAAAGCCAATAAGAAACAGGACAGCATTCAGAATAAGAGTTGTCACGGACATAGGAACAGCGAGCATATGGTATAAAACCGTTCCTATACCGCTGACACCGCCCGTTGAGACACGCACCGGTACAAGAAAGAAATTAACTCCGACAGCCAGCAGAAATGCACCGGTAAATATATAGACATAATCCTTTATTATTTTTGATGTATTTATCATTTTTCTCCCAAACACTAATTTCGTTTCAATGTAACCACTAATATATCTTCAGATATTTTGCGCAGTGCATTGAATTTAATACAGAAAAAGAAAAATACACATTGTGTACCGTAAAACCGTCGTCAGAAGGCATATTTTACTTTCCGGCGTCATAAATTATTACAAAAAGCATTGCAAAAGGAGGCAGCATTTATGAAATCAAAAATTAAACCCTATGTTGTATCAATACTTATCGCTCTTGCGATAGGCGGATTGTCAGCACTTTTAACAATGGACAGTATGGATATATACAGTGAGATAGTAACTCCGCCCCTGGCACCTCCCGGATTTTTATTCCCGATAGTATGGACAATATTATTTATACTTATGGGCATAAGCGCGGCGATGATTTACACCTCTGATAACGGAACAGCACAGGAGAAAAGCACTGCTCTTAGAATTTACGCAGCAAGTCTTGCAGTGAATTTTCTGTGGAGTATAATTTTCTTTAATTTCAGAGCTTATCTTACAGCTTTTGCCGTATTACTTCTTCTTTTGATGCTTGTTATAAAAACTATATTTGAGTACAAAAAAATCGAGCCTGTTGCCGCATACTTGCAGATTCCCTATGCTCTCTGGGTTACATTTGCAGGGTATCTGAATTTTGCGATATGGATTCTCAATAAATAGAAACGACCAAGATTCTTCACCACAGAAATTGAGCGTGATGAAAAATATAAAAGTTTAGGTCAAGCCTTTTCAAAGGCTTGCGGAATCCAAAGGCAGAGCCTTGGTCGCCCACCGCAGTGGGCGAAATCCTATTTTCCTTCCCAAAACGCAGGAGTGGGTGAATTTTAATCCCTGAATAGGGATGAAAAGAGGGCGAACCCTCGTCGGGGGTTCGCCCTTTCAAAAATGTAACGTTTTACGACAAACTTTAACCGGAGATGCTTTTGCACCCCCGGTTTTCCGTTAGCCGATATTAAATTCTTTTCTCAGAAGCTCTGTCATTATTCCCACATTCAGCTCCATCGCATCAACGGGATAAGCCTTGGCAACCGAGCCGTGATAAAATTTCTTCTTAAACAGCTCAAGAATGTCCGCATTGGATTTTCCGACTTTCAGAAGTGCCACAAATTCTTCTGTCATACTCCGTGTAGTTTCCAGAGATTTCTGAAGATAGAGCTTTGCGGTCTCGCCTAAAACAAGTCCGTAGTGTGGCACGACTATATTTTCAACATCAAGGTTTAACACTCTCTCAATTGATTTTATTGTCATATCGTACCCCACAAGAAATGACGGTACAACATTGTCAACGCCGTCAAACACTCCGAGCGTTTCACAACCGAGAAGAAGCTTTTTTCTTTTACAGTAAAATCCGACAGAACATTTTGTGTGACCGGGAAGATTCAACACCTCAAATTCCATATCTCCGGCTTTTATTGTATCTCCGTCACAAACAGAAATATCAACAAAAAGCTCGTCGCAAAGGTCCTCGTATTCAAATATTCCGCATCTTTCCGCATACTTTTTGTCCATCTCACGCATAACTGCTCTTGCCGATGGCTTTGCGAAAATTTTTGACGCATATTCGCTTGCAACAATCTTTGCTTGTGGATACAGTTTTTTTACATATACCGAGCCAAGAGCGTGGTCGTAGTGAGAATGTGTCAGAAATATGTAGTCAAGGGGTCTGTCACCAATAATTTTTCTTATTTTTTCTGCAACGGCATAGCCCGTAAAAGCAAAACCTGAATCATACAGTATAGCCGTTTTGCCGTCATCGACGAGAAATGACGTGTCACCGCACTTTTCTCTTACATCTGTTATTTTTATATTTTCCAAACTATATGCCTCTTTTTGCTTATTTTACAACATAATTTTCACGCTCTGCAAGCTCTTTTCCCTGTTCGGACTTTATCCAGTTGTAGAGTATTCTCTCCGGGCTGTCCTCTTCGGCATCCTTTCTTATTACAACATAAAAATCATTGACATAAGGGTACTTGCCGTTTTTTATGGTTTCGTTTGTGGGATTTACGCCGTCAATGGCAAGAAGCTTGCTGGTTTTCAGCTTGTCCTGCTCCATATTTGTAAGGTAATAATAAACAGTATATCCAAGAGCATCGGCAGAATTATCGTAATCCGCAACTGCCTCAAGAAGTCCTATCATTGAGCCGATTCTTGTCTCTTCGGGGGCATCCATAAGATTGTCACCGAGGTTTATTATCTTATCAAAAAGTGTCTGACTTCCGCTGTCCTTATTTCTCTGATAAGGAATTATCGGGTGGTTTTCACCGCCAACTTCGCTCCAGTCTGTAATATTGCCCGTGTAGATTTCACGAATCTGTTTGTCCGTAAGACTCTCCACACTGTTTTCAAGACTACAGATAAACACAAGTGCATCTGTGCCGATAGCTGTCATTTCAAGCTCAACGCCCTTTTCCTTGGCGTATTCCTTCGCATCCTCGCCAATTTCATAGGCGATAAGAATATCAAAAGTGCCGTCAACAAGTGCCTCATAATTATCTGTGGTCGAGCCTTCAAATTTTATCATTGATAATGCTGTTTTGCGGTCTATACCAAGTACGGTTGCTGTCACCGCCTCGCCAAGAGGAAGATTTGCAAGACTGCCACCCATTTTAGGATAATTTTCAACCGTGAATTTAAAGGATTCCGATTGTTTTTGGGAAATCTCGTTGTTGTTTTCATTATTTCCATTGTTTTCGCTGTTTATTTTTCCGCAGGAGAAGGTGCCTGTGGCAAGCAAAAGTGCAAGAGCCATTGTCAGTATTTTTTTCATAATAAGTGAAACTCCTTTCAGATTTTATTCGTTATAGGTTCTGATTATAAGTTTTAAGTTTTCATCATAAAGAGAACAGGAATTCTTACCGCAGACTGTTATGTATGTGCCGGAAGAAGTATTGTTTGCCATAATCTTCAGACAGTCGTCAAAGATAAGCTTTCCGCTTTCCGAATCAAAAAGAAGATGATTTTCAAAATCTCCGAAAATCGTAAGGTCTTCGGAATATGCCACATAAACATACCTTTCATCCTCACCAATAAAGTAAGCGGAGGCATCACCACTGCAAAGCTCAGTTGTCTGTCCGGTTTTAACATTATAAAGATATGTTTTAAAGTCGGCTTTTGTAAGCCACTGCTTTTTGTCTTCGTCATAGTATTCGGTATAGCCATTACCGGAGCTGTATATAAGATATTTGCCGTTTTCAGAAACACTCCTAAGCTCGAAAAAGTTCTCTATTTTAAGTACCGTTTCGCCGCTTGCGTCAAAGACACAGCCGATTCTGTTTTCCTCGTCCTCGTAAACAAAGTAATCGTGGTTTCCGCTGTACTTGTTTGAGGGTTTTCCGTATTCAAGGCAGATAAAGTCGGAATTGTCGGAAAGCCGTTTCCAAACCATTTTGTTTGTATTGAAATCGGTGTAGTAATAAACTATATCTCCGTCCGAGAGAAAACGCAGATTAAAATATGTGCTTCCGGTTATTGTGCCGAGGAGTCTGCCATCTGCCGAAAGAACATCACTTGTGTTTTTGTCCTCGGTATGCCTTGCCACATATACTCCGTAGCCGTCCTTGTAGTCCTTTTTGTATTCGGTAATGTTGGCGTAGGCTTTTGTCAGATGAATTCCGTTGGTATTAATAAGATAAAAGCCAAGACCTTCTTCGACAATCGCAGTACCAAGGCTGTTAAAGGAATTTATTGATTTATATGGACCGAGAACAACATTTCCCTCTTTGTCAAGAAAGCCGTGGAAGCTGTTGTCGTCGTCCCAACGCATAACACCGATAAGTCCACATTCCGAAAGCATCACACTGTCGTAATTTCCGATTCTTGAAATTTCCCTGCCGTTGTAATCGTAAATTACACATTCGCTTCTGCCTGTTTCGAGGGAATATTCGCTTACGAAAATCAGACCGTCCTTCGCCTCGTTAACCCAGGAGTTTTCCGAAAGTTCAATACACCATTCACCACTTTCCGGGATGATATAGGTTTTCTGAGGAATATATACATCGTCGGGGACTTCCTTTTCCGGCTGGTCTGTTACGGAAAGAGTGTAAAAGCCGAAGCCGTCACTGCTTTCGGTAAAACTTATATATCTGTTTTTACTGCTGGCATCCATTATAATTTTGCCGTTTTCATCGCAGAAGCCCATTTCGGAATAGCCCATTCTCACAGGAGAGTTTATTTCGGTAATGTCCTCCTGAAAAATTTTATACTTTCCTGTAAAGGGTATGATTCTGCCGTATTCCTTTGAGGGAATAAAGTTGGGGGTATAATCCTTATAATAGCGCTCCGGTTTGCTTTGAAATTCTCCTATGTCCGGAAGATCGCCATCAATATAAAACCGTAAAGCTCCGTTCTCTGTTTGTTGATTTGCAGTTTCTGCGTTTGTGGGTACAGACGGAGTTTTTTCGTTTTGTGAGGATTTTTCGGCATCCTTGCAGGAAACGAGAGTAAGAAGCAAAGCTAAAAGAATGGGAATCAATATTTTCATAAGCGGTACCTCCCTTTTTACCTGTTATATATATTTGACGAAAAACATTGGATATTTGTTCCATTTTTGTGCAAAATCATTCAAAACCGATAATTATTATTTTATACACGCCTGTTAATATCACAAGTTTGTATAATAATTATATCATATACTGATTTCGTAGTCAACAAACAAAAACGTACATTGTTCTTCAAATTTTGTAAAAAAGATTTTTCGCTGTTGACAAGCGCAGTTCTTTGTGATAGAATGATTTGTAATATTATTTTTATAAAGGACAAGCTATGAATAAATACAAAGATTTTGACAATTACTTAAAGGAATATCCGGATGAAAATGGTTATTTTGGTGAGTACGGTGGCTCCTATCAGGCAGAGGAGCTTATAGAGGCTTTCAAGGAAGCAGATGATGCATATGAAGCAATCTGCCATTCTGCACAGTTTATAAACGAGCTTCGCAGAATAAGAAAGGAATTCCAGGGAAGACCCACTCCTGTATACCACTGTGAAAGACTTTCAAAAATCTTCGGTAACTGCCAGATTTACTTAAAAAGAGAAGACCTTAACCACACCGGTGCCCACAAGCTCAACCACTGTATGGGCGAAGGACTTCTTGCAAAGTTTATGGGCAAGAAGAAAATTATCGCAGAAACAGGTGCAGGTCAGCACGGTGTTGCAATAGCAACTGCAGCGGCGTATTTCGGTATGAAATGTGACGTATATATGGGTGAGGTTGATATTGCAAAACAGCACCCCAATGTTATCAGAATGAAAATGCTGGGTGCAAATGTTGTACCTGTAACAAATGGACTTAAAACTCTGAAGGAAGCCTGCGATGCGGCTTTTGAGGCATATCTCCGTGAATACAAGGATGCAATCTATTGTATCGGAACTGCGGCAGGTCCTCATCCGTTCCCGAAAATGGTTCGTGACTTCCAGGCAATAATCGGTATTGAAGCAAGAGAGCAGTTCCTTGAAATGACAGGTATTATGCCGGATGCGATATGTGCCTGCGTTGGCGGTGGCTCAAACTCACTGGGTATGTTCGTGCCGTTCCTTGCAGATCCGGTTGAAATATACGGCATTGAGCCTCTGGGCAGAGGTGCAGGTGTGGGCGACCACGCCGCAACAATGGCATACGGTACAAAGGGTATAATCCACGGCTACCAGAGTTACGTTCTTCAGGACGAAAATGGCGAGCCGCTTCCTGTATATTCTATCGCCAGCGGTCTTGACTATCCGGGTGTAGGTCCGGAGCACGCAAACCTTCGTGATATGAACAGAGTAAAATACGATACAGTTTCCGACGAGGAAGCGATGGAAGCCTTCTTCCTGCTCTCACGCTACGAGGGAATTATTCCCGCTATTGAAAGTGCTCACGCTGTAGCCTATGCTATACGCTACGCAAAACAGCACAAGTCAGGCTCAATCCTTGCGTGTCTTTCAGGCAGAGGCGATAAGGATATTGACTACGTTTACGAAAATTACGGCTGTGGTGAAGGCTTTAAGCTTGATTACAATATATAATTTTACGGGTTAAATTTCCGGGACTTTTAAGTCCCGGTTTTTTTATGCAAAAAATTATAAAAAGAAAGAAAAG